>DASUPR010000549.1:0-14233 GCA_036281015.1 Pyrinomonadaceae bacterium | reverse complement strand
CAAACCTGGGCCCGGCTCTACCCCAACGATTTCATACCGCACAACAATCTCTCGCTGAACTACAAACTGATTGGCCGCTACGAAGACGCGATGAAGGAAGGCTTGGAGGCGGTCAGGTTAAGTCCCAACAACACAAGTGCGCGAGATAATCTCACCGCCAGTTTTGTGGGACTGGGCCGCGCGGACGAAGCAGAGCAGATGGCGAAAGAGTCGGAAAAAATTAATCCCGATACGTACTCGGCTCACTTGCCCAAATATTTCTTTGCCTTCAAGCGTCGCGATCAAGCCGGAATGGATCGCGTGCTTGAATGGGCCAAGGGCCGGCCTGAAGAAGCGGAGTTCACCTCCGTGGCTGCTTTCACCGCAGTCTACTTCGGCAAGTGGAAGCAGGCTGAAGAGCTACAGAGACGTTCCGTGGAGATGTTCAAGGCGCAGGGACGAAAAGAGAATTCCGCACAGGGACTGATGGCCTTAGCCGGAAACCTCGTCTATCTCGAGAAGTGTTCGGACGCCAAAGAATACGCGAAGGCGGCGCTGTCGGCATTTCGCGGGCAAGTGACGATGGCCGGAGCGGCGCAGGTGTTTGCCGCGTGTGGTGATGAAAGCCAGGCGCAGTCGTTACTCGATGAGCTGCTGAAACTCTATCCGAAGAACACGGTCGTGACGGCGATCGTGGCGCCGATAGTGCGTGCGGAGCTCGAAATGGTCCGGGGTAATTACGAACAAGCGCTTCAGTTACTGGAATCGTGCCGTGCTTACGATTTCGGCCAACTGACCGGCGTCTCAAATCCTTATAGCCGCGCAAATCTCTTTTTGAAGCTGCGGCGCGGCAATGAAGCGGCCGCCGAGTTCAAAGGCATCATCGACAAGCCCTACATTGACGCATCGTCACCTGCGCACGCGCTCTCACGGCTGGGCCTGGCCCGTGCTCTCGTCATGAACGGCGACACAGCAGGCGCACGCACGGCGTATCAGGACTTCTTCGCTTTGTGGAAAGACGCCGACCCCGACCTCCCGATCGTCGTGCAGGCGAAGAAAGAATACGAGCAACTGAAATAGCCCGGCGATTGTGATATATTGCGGTGCCTAACACCCTCCAGAAGGACCTATTCTAATGTCGGGACATTCGAAATGGCATAGTATCAAGCACAAGAAAGGCGCGCTCGATGCCAAGCGCGGGAAATTATTCACGAAGTTTATTAAAGAAATTACCGTGGCCGCGCGCAGCGGCGGCGGTGACCCGGAAGGCAATGCACGCCTGCGCAAAGCGATCCTGGACGCCAAAGGGGGCAACATGCCCAACGACACGATCGAGCGCGCGATTCGCCGGGGCACCGGTGAAGAAGAGGGCGTCAACTACGAAGAGATCACTTACGAAGGTTATGGTCCGGGTGGCGTGGCGTTGCTGATCCAGTCGATGACCGATAATCGTAACCGCACGGTCGCCGAGATACGGCACATCTTTTCGAAGAACGGCGGAAACCTCGGCGAGAGCGGATCGGTCGGTTGGATGTTTGACAAGAAGGGTTACATTGTCATCGGGAAGGCCGCGAAGTCTGAAGAAGAGCTCTTTGAACTCGCCATCGAGGCCGGCGCAGACGACCTGCGCGACGACGAAGACAATTTCGAGATCATCACTTCGCCCGACGCTTTCGACGCGGTGCTCACGGCGATCAAGGGCGCGGGGATCGAACCGCAGGTGGCGGAGATTGAAATGGTGCCGCAGAATTACGTTCGCCTCGAAGGCGGTGACGCGCGGCAGATGTTGAAGTTAATGGAAGCGCTCGAAGATCACGACGACGTGCAGAAGGTTTCGGCCAACTTCGACATCAGTGAGGCGGATATGGCCGCGGCGTGATCATCCGTGTGCATCAGTCGCTAATTCCGTTTCTTCTGTCTTAACCGGTTCGCCCATCACAACACGGATATTGTGAGTCTTCTCGTCGTCGATTAGTTCGATGCTGGGTTGGATGGTCCCGTCCACCTCAATACTCACGACTCCACGACTTACGCCCAACGGGTTTTCCACTCTGATCCGGTAGATCGCGCGTCCGCGGCGGTAAGTGATCTCGAAGTCGCGCCACCAACGCGGCACACACGGATCGATCTGTAAATGATTGCTCTGAAGTTTGAAGCCGAGTATTGATTCGAGCCCGGCACGATACATCCAGCCTGCCGAACCTGTGTACCACGTCCAACCTCCGCGTCCCGTGTGTGGTGGCACGGCGTAAACGTCGCCGACCGCGGCGTACGGCTCGACTTTGTACTTGTGCAGCCCGGCGCGCGTCGACGAGTGATTGATCGGATTGAGCAACGCGAAGAGTTCGCCGGCACGTTCGCCGTCGCCGAGCAGCGCGTACGCAATCAAGGTCCAGATCGCGGCGTGCGTGTATTGCCCGCCGTTTTCTCGCACGCCCGGAACGTAGCCTTTGATGTAACCCGGATTGAGACTGCCTCGATCAAACGGCGGCGTGAACAGAATCACGAGACCATCGCCACGTCGAATCAGAAACTCCTCAACCGCAGCCATCGCGCGTCCCATGCGAAACGGATCTGACGCGCCTGAGATCACGGACCACGATTGCGCGATCGAATCGATCCGGCACTCTTCGTTTCGCGCCGAGCCCAGCGGCGTTCCATCGTCGAAATAAGCGCGGCGATACCAGTCGCCGTCCCAGCCTTTTTCTTCGAGCGCTTTCTTCAAGTGGTCCAGGTGCTCGCGATAGCGTTGCGCGCGTTCGTCTTCCTTTCGCGCTTCCATGTGCGGCGTGAACATCGCGAGCGCGTTGTAGAGAAACCATCCCAGCCAGACGCTTTCGCCTTTGCCCTGATGGCCCACTCGATTCATGCCGTCGTTCCAGTCGCCGCCGCCCATCAACGGCAACCCGTGTTCGCCGACTTTCAAACTGCGATCGAGTGCGCGCGCGCAGTGTTCGAAGATCGAAGCCGATTCAGTCGAGATTTCCGGTTGCCGGTAACTTTCCAGTTCGCCTTCGCCGAGCAGCGGTTGCTCGAGGAAGGGAACGACCTCGTCCAGAACAGACACGTCACCGGTCACGTTGATGTAGAACGCAGTGACGAACGGCAGCCAGAGCAGATCGTCGGAGATCGTTGTGCGCACGCCGCGTCCACTCGGCGGATGCCACCAGTGTTGCACGTCGCCTTCTTTGAACTGGTGCGCACTCGCGAGCAGGATCTGTTTGCGCGTGATCTCGGGACGGCTGTAGACCAGCGCGAGCACGTCCTGTAACTGATCGCGGAAACCGAAGGCGCCGCCCGATTGATAGAAGGCCGTGCGCGCCCAGACGCGGCACGACAGCGTTTGATAAAGCAGCCAGCGATTCAGCATCGTGTCGAGCGCGTGATCGGGTGTGCGCACTTCGACGGTGCCGAGCAGTTCGTCCCAGTGATTAAGGACTTGCTCAAAGGCGGCGTTGACGTTCGCTGTCTGGCGGAAAGTCGAGATGAGCGTTTGCGCTGCTTCTTTCGAGTCAGCTTCGCCGATCAGGAAGACAACTTCGCGCGCTTCGTGTGGCGCGAGCTCGATACTGATCTGGATCGCGGCGCACGGATCGAGTCCGGCGCCATCGCGCCCGCCGAGACCCACGCGACGCAACGCCGCGGGCGCGTCGAGCGAACCATTTCGGCCGATGAACTCCTTGCGATCGCACGTCGCGCTGGAGATCTTTTCACTCGTCGCGACAAACGCAACCAGATCGGCGAACTCGTTGTTGTACGGATTGCGCGCAAAGACAGTCGATCCGGGCTTATCGATCTCGGTAATGATGTACGGCGCTGACGACGAACGCGCGACGCCCATCACCAGTTCGTTGTAGCTCATAATCGTAAATCGCCGCTTGCGGCCGGTGCGATTGCGCAAACGCAGCAAAGAGATCTTCACCGACGCATCGAGTGGCGCGAAGAGCAACAACTCCTGCGAGACGCCGTGGCTCGTGTGTTCGAACACGCTGTAGCCCTGACCGTGCCTGACGATGTAAGGCTCGCGTTCGCGGATCGGCAGTGGCGTCGCCGACCAGACAGTGCCGGAGTCATCGTCGCGCAGGTAAATGACTTCGCCGGGCGGATCGCTCACGGCGTCGTTGGACCACGGCGTCAAACGATTCTCACGGCTGTTCACCGACCACGTGTAGCCGCCGCCGGTTTCCGTAACTTGAAAACCGAAATCGACTGCATTGCCGATCACGTTGGACCACGGCGCGGGGGTCCATTGTTCCGCGCCGAGCAGCGTCACGTATTCGCGCCCGCCCTGGTGAAAACCGCCGAGGCCGTTGAAGAAAGTCAACTCCGGCGGCGCCATGGTCGGCTCGGGATAGGTTTGCGGCGCCTGTCGCGGCATCAGCATCGGCGGCAATGGTTCTTCAACACGGCGCCGTTCGATCTGCGCTTCAAAGCTGCCGCGCTCCGCAACGATCACCACGCGTGCGACTGCGTGCAACAGGATGCGGTCCGCCTCAGGTATCTGATCCGCGCGTCGCAAATAAACGCCGCCGGGTTTGTCCTGGAGTCCCTGCAAGCCGCTCGTGCGCACGATCGTCTCGATCTCTTTGTGCAGCGGTTCCATGTAGCCCGTCGGCGTGTCGTTGAGAATCATTAGATCGCAGCGCAATCCTTTGTAATGCAGGTACTCGTGACCGCGGACGAGTTTCTTGACGGTCGGAAGATCGGCGGCTTTGTCGATGCGCACGACGATGATCGGCAAGTCGCCGCTGATGCCGTACGCCCACAGACTCGACTGCGATTTCGTGTTGAGCGCGAGGACGTGCGGCGTGGGCCGCAACGACGGATCGGAATAGATGATGCGCGCCGCGAGACGTTGGAAGAGATGAGCTTCCTCTGCGTCGATCTTCAGGTGGCTCATCTCGACCTGTGCCTTGGTCCAGGCGAGACGCAGTTCGCGGTCGAAGATGTTTGGATCGTGATACTTGTCGGCCAGTGCGAGCGCTTCTTCGCGCGAATGCGCGACCGCGGTGCTGAACGAACAGCTCACCGTTTGGTTGGGTTGAATTCTCACACGGCGCCGCAAACTGAACACCGGATCGAGCACCGCACCGGTCGTGTTTGAAAGCGGACGATCCTCCATCACGGCGATCGGATTACTCGCGGTGCGCCCGCGCCCGAGAAAACGTCCGCGATCGGTTTCATACTGAATCGCGCCTACCGAATCGCCCTCGACGACGACGACGTGAATGCCCCAAATCGGGTGTTCCTCGCTCGAGCGCCGGCGCCGGTGTGCAAGGATCGCGTTCTCACCGGCGATGAATTCGGTCTCGATGAAGAGGTTGCTGAACGCCTGGTGCGCCGCGTCCGCACCGGGTGCGTTGAGCACGACTTCCGCGTAACTCGTCAACTCGATCTCGCGGGTGCGTGTCGAATGGTTGGTCAACGAAATGCGCCGCACTTCGGCGTTGTCTTCCGCGGAAACAACCACTTCCATCCGCGTCGAAATGCCCGCGTCGATGCGGCGAAAGTCGGCTTTGTCTTCGGAGAACGCGACCGTATATCCCTGCGCACGCCGTTTTACCGGCTGATGTCCGGCGGACCAGACCATGCCGCTGCGAACGTCGCGCAGGTAGATGAAAGCGCCCCAGTTGTCGCGCGTGACGTCTTCGCGCCAACGCGTAACCGCGATGTCTTCGCAGTTTGAATAACCCGAGCCGGCAGTCGTGAGCATGACGTTGTAAGCGCCGTTCGAGAGCAACTGCGTGCGCGGCGTGTCGAGATCTGCCGACTCGTAAACGCGCGTGATCATGCCCGGCATGGTTTGGACCACGCGTCCGGTCAGGACCTCTTCGGCGCGCGGATGTGCGGCCGGAACGCCGATCGGCACGCGTTCCTGCAAGAGCAACTCGGTTGCTTGCACGGTGGGATCGCTGTGGAAGCGGCGCTCCATCACGTCGTCGCACAGCAGGTTTGTCAGCGCGACGAGACTCATGCCCTGGTGATGGGTCATGAAGGCGCGAATCAGAACTGACTTTTGTCCCTGCGGCAGGCGCGCGGCCGTGTAGTCGATCGACTCATAAAAGCCTAGCGAACCGAGTGCGCCTTCTTTTTCCAGCCGGCGCAAATTGCTGAGCGCGGCGTGTGCGTCGATGGACGCGGCGAGCATCGTCGCGTAAGGCGCGACGACGAGATCCTCGACGAGTCCGCGTTTCAAACCGAGACCGGGAACGCCAAACGGTCCATATTGATAGTTGAGTTGGAGGTCGCGAACGTTGTAGGCCGCTTCTGAAATTCCCCACGGCACGCCGCGTTCCTGTCCGTATTCGATCTGTCGGTCGACAATTGTTTTATAAGTTTCGGCGAGCAGCGTCGCCGGATAGTTGCGCATAACGAGCAGCGGCATCAGGTATTCGAACATCGTGCCGGTCCATGAGAGCAGCGCGCGTCCACCGTCGACCTTGGTGAGCGCGCGGCCCATGCGGAACCAGTGTTGTTGCGGCACGTCGCCTTTGGCGATGCCGACAAAACTCGCGAGCCGTGCTTCAGTGGCGAGCAGATCGTAGTACGAATCGTCCGCGCGCGAGACGGAGAGGTTGAAGCCGATCGTGAACAGCTTTCGTTCGACGTCGAAGAGGAACGAGAAGTCCATCTCGTCGATGATCTGATCGCACGTTCGCGCGATGCGGCTGAGACGCGACAACAGGTCGTTTGAACCGCCCGCAGCTTGCTCGAGCGCTTTTGTTAACCTGGTTGAGACCTGTGCGAGTTGGGTTGAGTCGTGGTTTTGGAAAGCCGAGAGTTGGACCAGGGCTTTGTCGCAGAGCTGCGGAACTTCCGCGAGTGTAGGCACTTCCTGGAGCAGTTTGGTGATGGCGGCCCACTCTTCGCTGGCGCCGATCGCCTGTTTTAATTCTGGAAGTAAACGGCCCCACGTTGTCAGCGATTCGGTATCACGCCGGAGACAAGTCACCTGATGCCTGAGTGCACTGACCCACCAGCGCAACTCTTTGAAGTTGATCTCGCCATGTTCGTGCGCGAGCGCGTTGACGATGTCGTCGATCTCCGACGCGCGCCGTCCCAGCGAATCGATGAGCGCACACCACGCGGCGAGATCGTTGCCGGGATAATGACTCAACAGACCGCCGCAGGCGACGATCTCATCCCGCAGTTGGCGTACGGTGACGACCTCTGTTCTTTGGCGAACACTGCCGAGATTCGTTGCTTCATTTGAGAGCGCGTCGACGGTGTCTATCAGTCCGTGAATCACGTGTGGGCCAAACAGCTTTTCGTCCGGCAGTTCAACCGAACACTGTTTAATCGCGATGAGGTGGCCGGCGAGGTTTCCGCTGTCCACTGTTGAAACGTACTGCGGCATGAGCGGCTCGAGAGTCTTCGTGTCGTACCAGTTGAAGAAGTGCCCCTGCATGCGGCCGAGCTTCGACAACGTGAAGAAGGTCAATTCCTGACGTTCGACGACTTCGAGCGTGCTGACATAGCCGAGTTTGTGTGCCGACGAGGTCGAGAGCAGCAACAGCCCGATGTTTGTCGGCGAAGTACGATGAGCGATAACCGGCGTCGGATCTTCCTGGAAATTGTCCGGTGGTAACCAGTTGTCCTCGGGACCGACAAACGTCTCAAAGAAGCGCCACGTGCCGCGTGCGATCCTGCGCGCAAACTGTCGTTCGTCGGCGTTGAGCACCTGCCGCACGAGCGGCCGTGGCTTGCTGGCCCAAAGCGCGATGAACGGCGACAGGATCCAGATGGCTGCCAGGACACCCATGAACAATAGCGCCGAAGGTTTGAACGTAATAGTCAGACCAACCGCGGCGAGCGCGAGGATCTCGGCCGGCCACATCCAGGAGATAAACGACGCGACGTCGTAGCGCACAGAGCGTTCAGCTTCCGCGGCGGAAACCCATTCGAGCAGCTTCTTGCGTGAGATCAGTTGCCGGTAGAGCGTACGCACGATCGCGTCGCACATCAGGTAAGCCTGATACGGAAGCAGAACAAACGACATCGCGATCTGCGCGGTGTTCGTGCGTAGCTCGCCCCAGACGCTGGAGAAGTGGCTGCCCCACGGAAGGCCTTTGGGATGCGTGAGCAATCCTGTCGTGACGTGCAGGTAAACCGGAAACGCGATCACGATGAGAATGAAAGTGGCCCACAGCAACGCCGGGCCGGGGAAGAGCGTGCACGACGCCACGAACCAGACAAATAGCGACGGCGCTAATAAACTGCGGCGCAGGTTGTCGAGGATTTTCCAACGCGCGATGAGCGGCAGCGCATTGCGAACCTTTTGGCGGCTTGCGTTCGGCACTCGCGGAAACAACCAGCGGATAATCTGCCAGTCGCCGCGCGTCCAACGATGCTGACGCTTGGCATACGCTTCGTACGAGGCCGGGTACTCGTCCAGAAGCTCAATGTCCGTTGTTAACGCGGCGCGCGCGAATAACGACTCAAACAAGTCGTGACTCAGCAGTGCGTTCTCCGGCACGCGATCGTCGAGCGCGCGTTGGAAAGCGGCGACGTCGTAGAGACCTTTGCCGGTAAAGCTTCCTTCGCCGAAGAAGTCCTGATAGACGTCTGAAACCGCGGTCGTGTACGGGTCGATGCCCGTGTAACCGGCAAAGATCTGAACGAACTTCGATCGTGTAGCACTGCTGAGCGCGATGCTGACGCGCGGTTGCAGAATACCGTAGCCGTGCACGACACGATTCGTCGCTTCATCAAAGCGCGGACGATTGAGCGGGTGTTCGGCGGCGCCGATCAGTTTGCGCGCGACGTCGCGCGGTAACTGCGTGTCTGAATCGAGCGTGATGACGTAACGGATCGATTTTCGCAACGCGTCGTCGGCAGTTTGCACGACGAAACTGGTGTCGCGTGCGCCGCGCAATAAATGGTTGAACTCTTCCAGCTTGCCGCGTTTTCTTTCCCAACCCATCCACTTGTTTTCGCTTGGGTTCCACAGGCGCTTCCGGTGAAACAGGTGGAAGCGGGCTTCGCCGTGCCGCTGGTTCAGCGTGTCGATGCCGCTTTGAGCCACCGACAGAAGCGCGGAGTCGGTTGGTGTTTCTTCGGTGGCAGCGTCGCGAAAATCGCCGAGCAGTGCGAAGTAAATGCGCGGATCCTGGTTCGCGAGAAAATGGACCTCGAGCCGTTCGACGAGTTCGTTGACCTGCGATTCGCTGAAGAAGATCGTCGGCACAACGACGAACGTCGATGCTTCTTCCGGAACGCCCGTGGTGGTGTCTATTCGCGGCAAGAGGCGCGGCGGAAAGAAATGCGTCAGGTCCCAGTTGATCACTGTGAGTGCGAGATCGCTCGCCGGAATCAGTGCAATCAAGCCGGCGACAACGAGGATGGTCCAACTCGCGCCGGCGTACTTGAGCGCAGCCAGCAGGAAACCGAGCAACAGAACTGTTAGCGCGGCGATGATGCCGAGATACGCGCCGGTTGCGTGGCGGAGCAGAAAGCGCCTGAACTTCTCGCCGGGTCTCGGACGATACTCAAACAACGCTTCGAGCTGCGCTAGTCCTTCGTCGGCGAGGTAGTAGCCGACGTGCTTCTTCGCCTCGACATTTTGATCGACTGCTTCGGTCGCCAGTTTGACGACAGTTTCGGCGATCTTGAGTTCGCTCGTGTTCGTTCGTTTACTGATGCGCTCGATGACGTGGCGGTAGCGATCGCGTGAGGAGAACTCCATCCGCAAATAGACGCGGGCGGGATCGTTACCCAGTAGCGGCTCGATCAGACTGACTTTTTCAAAGAAGTCGTTCCAGTCGAGCGTCGAGAGCAGACGCATGCTGGTGATGATGTTGCCGACTGTTACCTGCGCCGCGGCCTGTCGCTGGTGTTCGTTGTGAATGATCTGTTCGACGGTGGTGCCTTCGCGTCCCAACTGTTTCTCGATCCAGTCCATCACCGGCATGACGGAGGGATGTTGTTCGCGCAGGCGTTGGATGAGTTGGACCAGAAACGTGTGCGGCAGTTCTTCGCGTTTGCCGAGCCGTTCGGTGACGATCGTGTTGATGGTTGTGGGTTGCAGTGACGCGAGTTCGAGCAGCTTGTCCGCGAGCTTGTCGGCTTCTTCGCGTTCGAGGCGTGCGCGCGCGATGCTCAATGCCAGGCGGCGAAGGTTTTCCACCAACGCAACGCGCAACGTGATTGCGACGGCCCAAAGTTCGCCGATCGACAGCGGCGAGACGGTTTGATACGACGCGATGAAGCGGCGCAGCGTGTTTGTGTCGAGGCGCGAGTCGGTGTGCGTGATCAGCTCAAGCGCGACCGCGTAGATTCGCGGATAGCCCTGGAGTTCGCCGTTGGCGAGCTTCGGGAGTTCGTGGTAGTAGCTCTTTGGCAGGTCGTGACGAATCTCGCGCAGTTGTTCTTCGACGATGTGATAGTTGTCGACGAGCCACTCGGCAGCGGGCGAGATCGCGCGGCCCTCGCGCAGCGCTTCGACGAGGGCTTTGTAGGCGGCTTCGAGAATGCGGCCGTTGTCGCGCAGGCGTGGGAGTAGTTCGGCGCGGCCTTTTCGTTTTACGGTTATGTGTTCGGCAGCGAGAGTCTGCGCGTACTGTTCGAGGCGTTCGACGCTGTAGAACTCCGCGTCAAATGGTTTCTCATCAGTGTCGCGGGTTGGTGTCCGCAGTAGCGAAGCAAACGATTCGACGAACTTGCCCATGAAGATCACGACCAAAGTAAACAAGAAGCGGGGTTTAGGGGGAGTTTTCAGAATATCACGAACTGTGAGCTTTGCGCTTTGTGCTTGAGTGTTTTGCATGGAAAGCAGCAGCAACAAAGTTCAAGAACATAGGATGAGTAGCAAAAGTAGTATACTTTCGCGCCATGCGCGTGTTGGGAATCGATCCGGGCAGTCAGACAATGGGTTGGGGCGTTGTTGAAGGTGATGGACGCCGCTACTCGCTTGTTGCGTATGGATCGGTGCGTGCGCCGTCGTCGATGCGGTTTTCGGCGCGGTTGTTGCGGATGTGCAACGGCCTCGAGGAAGTGATTGCGGAACATCGTCCGGATGCGTGTGCGCTTGAAGATGCGTTTCTGGCGACGAACGTGAAGGTCAGTATGAAGCTCGGCCAGGTGCGTGGTGTTGTGTTGTTGGCAGCAGAACGCGCGGGGCTCGACATTCACGAGTATTCGCCGCGTTTGATCAAGCAAACGGTGGTTGGTTATGGAAACGCGGAGAAGCACCAGGTTCAGGAGATGGTGCGATTGCTGTTGGCATTGAAAACCGTGCCGTCGCCTCACGACGCCGCGGATGCGCTGGCGGTAGCGATCTGTCATTTCCATCACGCGTCGTTTAAGCAACGAGTAGTTGCGTTGGTCTAACTTTTAACCTCAGTCAAGGAGAACAAATGAATCCTCACAAACTCACGCTACGAGCGTTTCTGCTTTTTATTCTTGTATTTGTATCTGCGGAGATCTCCGTTTCAATAGGCGCAACGAGTGGACGTCGTGGAATCGTGGTCGACGAACGCCTCGCCGCACTGCGTCGCACGCCTCAACTAAACGGCCCATTAGTTCGCCGCCTGAGCCGCGGCCGCAAACTGACCATCAGAAGCTCAAAAACCACTCCGGACGGCATCACGTTCCTTCGAGTCAGCGTAACGACCCGAACCCACGGCTGGATTCAGCGCGAAGCCATCGCTTCACACGCAAACGCAGGCGACGACCGCCGCCTGCTCGATCTAATAAAGGCCTCGCACGGTTTCGACCAGATCGTCCGCGCGCGAATCTTCCTGGATCACTTTCCCCGCTCGCCCTTGCGTCCAAAAGTCCTTCTATTACTCGGCAACGCAGCCCAAGCCGAGGCCACGAAACTCTCCCGTGAAGCGGCGAAACGCCTAAATAACACAACAACTAACGCACCCGACTTCACGTATTTCCTAAACTACAGCGGCCTCGACCGCTATAACCGCCAGCGCGTCACCTTCGTCTTCCATAGGTCAACGAGAAGCTTTCACTACGACGGCGCCTCCTGGCGCGAACTAATCCGCCGCCACCCAAAGTCGCCCGAGTCCGTCGCAGCCAGAAAACATTTGGCCGAACTGGCGGCGGTTTCGCAGTAAAATCCGTACGCACGGTGTTAATAAACCCTCCCGCCCCCCGTTTACGAGGTGTAGACGAAGGAGAACAACCCGTGCAGGCTGCTCTGAAACCTTTGCGACTCGTGAAAAATGAACCCCCGGGAGAGATCGAAACGCTCTTCCAGACGCACCATAGCCGCGTTTTCCGTACCGCCCAACGCATCACCGGCAGCGCCGCTGATGCCGAAGACGTGCTGCAAACCGTCTTCCTGCGGCTGGTAAAAGGTCACGAAAGCTACGACCTTTCCAAGAATCCCGAGGCTTATCTTTCACGCGCCGCCATCAACGCTTCCCTGGATCTCTTGCGTAGCCGCACGAGAGCCAAATCAATCGGCCTCGACGACGCAAACGCCGACGCACTCGCGACACGCGCTCGCAGTCCCGAAGCGCTCCATGCCGACAGAGAATTGCAAACGCTGGTTCGGCAAGCTGTCGCACGACTCGGAAAAACCGCCGGCGAGATGTTTGTTCTCCGTTATTACGAAGGATTATCTAATAAAGAAATTGCTGTATTGCTGGAAACCTCGCCGTTCGTAGTGGGCGTCGTCCTCCATCGCGCTCGCACAAAACTGAGAAAAGAGATTGGGCACTATCTGGAGAAACACCATGAAAAGGAATAGTGAAGAAATTCTCGACAAAGTTACTGCTGAGATTCGCAACGAAAAAGTCGACTCGGCAGCAATGTCAGCGGCGGCAGACCGTGTTTGGGCGCGTGTCTCTGCTGCGGCAGGTGAGGCTGAGTTTCAGATGCCGACACTCGATCACATCGAAGGCTGTGCTGATTTTCAGTCGTTGATTCCGGCTTACCTGGCAGGAAAACTTTCGGAAGCGCGGTCGCTGTTACTCGTGGACCACACGCACGAATGCATTCCTTGCCGCAAAGCAATGAACGAAGCACGCCGCGGCCGGACAACGTTCGCGAAAACTCCGGTCAAAACCAGGCGCTACTCGCTACAGCCGGTCGTCATGCGCTGGGGCATCGCCGCGGCAATCGTGATCGGTTTCGGCCTGCTGGCCGTGCCGTTCATGCAGCGTTACTGGCCGTACGGTGAATTCGAAGCGACGGTCCAGGCCGCCGAAGGACAGGTGTTCCAGGTAGCCGAAGCGCAGACGGCGGCTGTCGCCACCGGCGCGAAGTTGCAGAAGGGCGAAAGAGTGCGCACGGCGAAAGACGCGCACGCAGTGGTTCGCCTCGGCGACGGCTCGTTGATCGAAATGAAAGAGCGTTCCGAACTTTACCTGACGAAGAACGGACAGGGAACGACGATCCATCTCGATCGCGGCAGCATCGTTGTCGAAGCCGCGAAGCAAAAAGACGGCAAGTTGTTTGTTGAAAGCGGTGACTCGCTGGTCTCCGTAACGGGAACGGTGTTCTCGGTCAACAACGGCACGAAAGGCTCGCGCGTTTCGGTTATCGAAGGCGAAGTGAACCTGAACCACGCCGGCAGCGATCGTGTGCTGCGTCCGGGCGACCAGGTGACGACCAGTCCCGCCATCTCGACGATTCCGATCAAAGACGAAGTTGCGTGGAGCAAGAAAGCGAATCATTACGCAGCGGTGTTGAGTGGTCTGGCGACGCTAAAGAGCGAACTGAAAGGCGTTCAACAGCCGGGTGTTCGCAATTCGACGCATCTGCTCGACCTGATGCCAGAGAACACAGTGGTCTATGCGGCGTTGCCGAACCTGGCCAACACCATCACCGAATCGCACCGCATCATCCAGGAACGGATGAGCCAGAACGCGGCGTTGCGTGAATGGTGGGAGAAAGAGCAATCGGGCAGAGCGCAGAACATGGACAAGGTTGTGGAGACCGTTCGGCAGTTTGGCCCATACCTCGGCGATGAGATCGCGGTGTCTGTTTCGATGGACGAACAGGGACGCCCGAATGAGCCGTTAGTGCTTGCCGAACTGAAGAATTCCGAAGGCTTCCGCCAGGTGCTCGAACAGCAGCTCGCGAAGTTGTCAGGCGGTAACGACAAACCGGAAATCGTTTTCGTTGAGAACCCGCTTACGGCGACCGACACAGTCGGCACCAAGAAAGAAAAACTCAACGTCTGGATTCAGAATAATCTGATGGCTGCCAGTCCGAAGTTGGCGCAGCTTCAGCAGCTCGCCGGCGTGCTCGCGGGTGGCGGCAGCAACAGTTTCACGGCTACTCCGTTCCGCAG
>DASUPR010000548.1:0-20205 GCA_036281015.1 Pyrinomonadaceae bacterium | reverse complement strand
GGATTAGCAGCAGGGAGAGAGAAGACAGGCGTCTTCGATACATGCGATTTGGCCTCCTGAGAAAAAGACTTAACTGGTGATAACAGCAGCGCAGGCGGAGAGTTTAACCACGAATTACGCGGATTACAACGCGTTAGTGAGGTAATTGATCCGTCGTACTTCGCGGATGCGGCCGCTGTCGAGTTTGCCTTCCACGAGTTCGTAGCCGAGGAGGGCGAAGACGCGGTTGCGGAGGAAGAGGGGGCGGGAGTTGCCGTACCAGTCGACGCATGAGGCGCGGCATTTGTCGTCGACGGCTTTGTCAGACTGTGCGCCGAGTTCGCCGACTTCACGAAACTCGCGTGACTCGTTGCGGAGGAAGAGAATTGCGGCTGAGGACTCAAACAGATGCCTGTATCCCGGACGCGCGGGCACGCTGATGGGTAAACCAAGCGTTCCGGTGTCGTTGCCGTCCGGCTTGTAGAAGAAACCGTGACTACGCAGTTCGCCCTGCGAGGCTTCTTTGCGCGTGTAGCGCGAAATGATCTCAGCGTCCTGGCCCAAACGAATCGCTGAGAAATGCAGGTCCTTCTCCTCTGTGCCGACGACGACTGCGTTCGCACCCATCTGTTCGATCCGTTCAACGGTGTGCGGCAAGTCTATGCGCTGCCATTTGCCAAACGTAAAGTCGACAACGTAAACCCGGTAGTCTTTGTTATCCCTGGCATTGTAAGGGTTCCAGCCGCCGCCGGTGCCGTAGAGTAGATAGTCGTGCACGAATCGATTCTGGAAGCCGTAGCCCTGTGGCTGCGGCAGGCGCAGGTAATTTGCCGCCGGCACTTCTTCGCTGCCGTCAGAAAAGCGACTGAGCGACACGCGCATCAGGGCGACGTCGCCCTGCGAAACTTCGGACGCCCACATACCGTCACCTTTTCCACTAGACCGCACGAGCACGTTCAAGTGCTGGTCGACGCTCTGCAGGAAAGAAAACTGATCCGTGGGACCACCCGACACGCGCAACGCTGTTGGCGCAGAGCCGTCGAGCGGCATGCGAAAGAGAATCGATCGACGTTCGCCGCTGGACCACGACGTAGCCCAAATGTAGACAGAGTCGGGCGACACATAGAACACACGGCCGGATGGTCCAACAACGGTCGTCGCTTTGCAGTCGAAACCACCGTACGCAAGATCGCACGTCGTCACTGTATGCAGCGTCAGACCTTGTTCGAGAGTAAACTCTCCTTCCGGAAGATAGACGCGGTTAGCGGCGACAATCCGGCGAAACTCCTCTTCCTTCGCGCCCTTGTGCCACCTGCGCACGGCAGGGAAGCAATCCATCGGATCCGGCTTTTCGCTGTCGAAGTAAAGTGGCGTGTAGAAGATGAGCTTGTTGCCGATCAGACGGCTGGCGTAGTTGCGCGAAGAGTAGTAGTCGTTCGAGCGCAGGTGATAAGTCGTTCGATAACTGAGTTGACCGGCTGCGTCGATGTTGAAGAAACCAACCTCCGTGCCACCGCGCTGGTAGCTGTAGCCGATGACAATGACCGTGTCGTCGGAGACGAGCATCTCGTCGTACCACGCGCTTTTCGGATCCACATCTCCTCCAAACGCATCGATGCTCGAGATGGGCCGCAACTCGCCGTCGCCGATAGCGACCGTAAAGAGACGGCCGCGGCGGAGTATGACGAGATGGTCGCCGTGGACTTTAACGATGCCGCCTTCGTCGACGCCGGCGTGCTGCGTGTTAGTGACGGACTCCTGTACCGGAGCGGCCGAAACCTGGACCGTCATCGCGGAGGAGTTGATCGTCACCTCAGCCTCACGCCGGCGGCGGGCACGTTTCTCTCTCTCTGCCACGTCTCGAAAGTAGCGGTGCATCTCCGCTTCGGAACGAAACGGCTTCATCGTTTTTCGCGGCGGAGCAGTGCCGGCGATGGTCACTGGTGGGATGGTTTCTGTTGTGACGAAAGGAACGGCAACAAGAAGCGAAGTGGATGCAACAACGGCGAGTGTCAACAGGACGAGTATTCTCATGGCTTAAGAACGGCAACGGCTCGAAAGACTTGCAGGATCGGTTGGCGAGGAGACTTCGGACCGTTTGATTTGGATTAGCCGGTTCAGGTTGCCATTGATAGGATGGCATTTACAAGGGTTAACAGTTCGGCTTTTACGTCCCTACGTCCAGCACTAGTACAACATTTCGGCGATTAGGCGGTCGACGTGGATGCGGGTGGTGTCGAGGAGCGGCATGCCGTTGTGTTCCTTGTCGTGAATGACGAGCGGCAGTTCTGTGCCGGCGAGGATGATGGCCTCGACGCCGTCGCGGGCTTTCATCGTGTCGGCGATGGCGAGGAGTTTCACGCGTGTTTCGGGAAGAAAGATGTCTTTAAGAAGCTCGCCGAAATAGATCTCGTGAATGTAGCTCTGCTCTTCCGCGTTCGGTAAGACGAGTTTCACATTTGAACGGGCGAAGGATGCGGGATAAAACGGCGCCTGCATCGTGAAGCGAGTGCCGAACAGCGCGGCTGAACTCAGGCTCATCGCCTGTGCGTGGTCGCACGTTGCTTCGACAATGCTCACGAGCGGAATCTGAGATCGTTCGCGGAGCTCGTCGAAGACGATGTGAGGCGTATTCGCTGTCAACGCGGCAAGATCGGCACCTGCACGTCGCAGCTTGTCGATAGCATCGGCTAAGTAGTCGGCGACCTTCGGCAACTCGCCCGCGTTCATCCACTCGATCAGTTGCTTGAGATTGACGCTGTTGATGATCAGCGACGGAGCATTACCGTCTGCCTGTTCGCGATACTTCGCTATTAGCAAACGGTAATACTCGATTGTGGATTCGGGGCCGGTGCCGCCGATGAGGCCGAGTGTTTTAGTCACAGATCTACTGTTGAGTGGTTGTGCTGCGCGTCACTTCGCCAATGTCATATTCAGGTTTCGAAGCGCCCATGATCCACTTATCAAACCAGCCGACGATGTGTTGCAGACGCTCGATGCGATGCCACGGCTGGCCCGAACGCGAGAGTTCGTGCGACTCGTTCGGGAAACGCACCATCACCGTTGGAATCCTCCGATACTTCAACGCGCGGAACATCGCTTCGCCGCCTGGACCAGTCGGCGTGCGCCAGTCGACCTCGCCGAGAATCAACATCAACGGCGTCTGGATCTTGTTGACGTAAGTGATCGGCGAGCGCCGGACGTAATCTTGCGGATCTTCAAACGGCGGCGCCTTGAACCACGATGGTTGAAACAGTGTGAAGTCCGCGGTGTACCACCAGTCAGTCCAACTCGCGATGTCGCGTTGCGAAACTGCCGCCGCGAAACGCGTCGTTTGCCCGATGGTCCAATTGGTCAACAAACCGCCGCCGCTGCCGCCAGTAACGCCCATCTTCTTTTCGTCGATGTAACCACGCTTGATCAGTTCATCAACGCCGGCCATCAGATCTTTGTAATCGTCGCCGGGATAGTTGTGCTGGATGATGTTGCCAAACTCCTGGCCGTAGCTCGTGCTGCCGCGCGGATTCGGGTAGAGCACGACGTAACCTTTCGCGGCCATCCACTGAAACTCATGATCGAAGATGAAGCCGTACGCGGCGTGTGGCCCACCGTGAATGTTGAGAATTAGCGGATACTTCTTGTTCGGATCGAAGTCGGGCGGCTTCTGCACCCACACCTGAATCTTCCGGCCGTCGAAACTCGTGTGCCAGATCTCTTCGGGCTCGGTCAGGTTCAGTTTCGAGAAGAGCTCTTCGTTCATACGCGTGAGTTGTCGCGGTTGGCCGGTGGGTTTGTCGAGCCAGTACAGATCGCCGATGCGCGTCGGTGTCGAGATCAACAACGCGAACTTCGACGCGTCAGGCACAGTGCGGAAGTTGACGACCGCCTGGTTGCCGCTGGTGACATCCGCAATCCGTCCATTTGAGACGTCAAACGCACCGAGGTTCGCTTTACCTTCACGAACATAGACGACGTTGATGCTGCGTGCGTCAGCAGACCACACGGGCGGATTGCCGCCGCCGCCGCGTGGCGCGACGTTATCGCCCGTCAATCCGCCGCCGATGTCGAAATCGAAACTCGCGGTGAGATTGCGTGGCTTCGCGCCGGACGTCATGTCCATCACCCACAGATCGGGTTGCGAATAGGAACGAACAGGCTCGCGAACCGCACCGATGAAAGCGAGTTGTTTTCCGTCAGGGCTGAGCGCGAAACCGCCGACGCCCATGTCGATCGTGGTGAACTTCGACGGTTCGCCGCCGTTGATCGAAACGGAATAGATGTCGGTGCTCGGGAGTTCGTAATAAGGCTCCTCGGTGTGATTGGAAACGAAGTAAAGCCGCGAACTGTCCCTGGCCCAGAACGCGCCGCCGTTGTCGAAACGCCCGCGGGTTAGTTGTTTGGGCGTGACTTTTTCATCGCCGGTTTTTGGCGCCGTGACGATCCAGACGTGGTTCGGATGTTTGAAGTCGAGATAACCGGCGCCGTTCATGCGATAGATCGCACGATTGATCACACGCACGTCGCTTTCGCGTTCGGCAGGTGATGGACTCGGCGTTGGCTGGCCGGTGCTTTGAGGCGACGGTTTTTGCGCGGCTTTCGCGAGCTCTTCCGGTGTCGCGCTGTTGTAGAAGGCGATGTACTTCCCGTCAGGCGACCATTGTGGACCACCCGCGCCGCGCGGCAGCGTCGTAAACTGAAACGGTTCGCCTCCGGCCATTGCCAACATGAAGAGTTGCCCCGGTTCCGTTCGACCCTGCACCTCCGGCGCGCGCACGAAGACGAGAAACTTCCCATCAGGCGACCAGCGCGGCGTCGTGTCGCGTGGGCCGTTCGTCAACTGGCGTGTTTCACCGTTAGCGGTTGCGACGGTCCAGATCGACGTGCTGTAACCATCTTTCTTGTCGTTGACGCTGACGCGCACAAACGCGATGCGCGAGCCATCAGGCGACACCTGCGGATCGCCAATCCAGACAAAACTGAACAGATCCTTTTCGGTGATGCTGCGCTTTTGGGCCAGTGCGGGCGCGGCCAAAGAGACGACGATGATCAGGAGAACAGAGACACGAAGGCGCATTTTGGATTCCTTTCGGCGAACGGTGTGGCAACGCGGGCGCGCGTATTGTACTACTTGCGATAAATGTAATAAACGACGCCGCTGTAGTCGTCGGTCAAAAGAAAACTATTTTCGTCGAACTTGAAAAGGTCCGCCGGGCGGCCATTGATGCGAACGCCGTCGAAAAAGCCCGTGATGAAATCTTCCGCGACACCGGGGCGCGATTCGCTGACACGCACCACGCGATAACCACGACGCAAAGTCTTCTTCGTCGAGCCGTGCAACGCCACGAGGAATGAGTTGTCGAAATACTCCAAACCGAGCGGTGAACTGTGCGCCGCAAACGGCACCAGCGCGACCGGAACCTTGCCGCAATCAAACTTCGTCCCGCCCGGATTGAACCTCGGATCGAAATAAACTTTCGCGCCGGTCTGATAACAGTAAGGCCAGCCGTAATGCGCGACGCCGTTCAGCGAATAGAACGTGTCAGCCGGACGGTTGTCGCCGAGGTGATCGGAACCCATGTTGGTGGCGTACAAGCGATTATTGGCCCATTTCAGGCCCACGGCGTTTCGCAAACCGCGCGCGAAGTAGCGCTGGTTCTTGCCGTCAGGATCCATCTCCAAAATACTCGCGCGCACTTCTTCCTTCTCTTCGCACGCGTTGCAACTGCTGCCGACAGATACGTAGAGCTTTCCATTGCCGCCGATCACGACGGTGCGCGTCAGATGCCAGCCGCCGTACTTGTATCCCAAACCATAATCGGGAAACGTCGCGAGCACCTGCGGTTCGCCTGACGGCGCGTCTTTCCCGGCTTCATAACGATAACGAACCAGGCGATCCGTCAGCGCGAGATAGAACCAGTTGACGCCATCGCGATCGGTGTAGAAGGTGACGCTATTCGGATTGCGCAAACCACTCAGATACTTCGTGATCTTTTTGAACTTGTAAGTCACCGGATCGAACTGATCGAGTATGTAGACCACGCCGCGGCGATTGTCGGTGAGGTTGTACATGTCGGTGACGAAGATGCGGTTGTCAGGACTGCGCGTCATGAACCGCACGCGCTTCAGCCCCTGCGCCGCGATCGCGATCTCAAAGCCTTCGGGAAGATTCAGATCAAATGATTTACCGTTCGCGAGCGTGATGTGATGAGGCGTCAGCTTCGGAGCGGCAAAGGTTGTTAATTGAAAAAGCAGTAAGGCGAGCACAACGCGGGATCGTGTCATGCGGACAAAATAACACAAACCAGGAAGTCAAAATCTAGGGGGTGGCCCGAACTGTGAACCACCCCGCCGCGCGATGCGTCGAGATAGCACTCCCGTAGCCATCCCGATCACAGCACGAACGTGCGGATGGCTTACGGCTGCCATCCGGCAAAAGATCACAACACTCGCAGAAACGCGACGAGATCTTTCTTCTCCTGGGCAGTCAGTTTCAGTTCGAGTACGAGATTGAAAAACTCTACCGTGTCTTCCAGCGTCAGCAACCGGCCGTCGTGAAGGTACGGTGGCGATTCCTTGATGCCGCGCAATGGAAACGTTTTGATTGGACCTTGCGCCGTAATCATCATGCCGCCTTCCATGCGTGGCTTGTAAAAGCGTTCCACCTGCAAGTCGTGCATTTGATTATCGGTGTAGTACGGCGCCGCGTGACATGCGCCGCAGTTGCCTTTACCGAAGAAAAGCTCTTCGCCGCGAATCTCGCTTTGAGTGGCTTTCGCGCGGTCAAGCCGGCCGAGTACATTCAGTTTCGGAGCGGGAGGGAAGTCGAGCAACGCCTGAAACTCCGACATGAAATGGACCTGCGAACCACGTTCGAGAATGTTTACGCCTTTCTTCGTGGCTAAAACTGTGTCGCCGTCAAAATAAGCGGCACGCTGTTCAAACTCCGTGAAGTCTTCTACTGTCTTCAACGCGCGCTGCGAACCGAAGAGCCGTTGAATATTCACCCCACGCAACGAGGTGGTTTCAATCCGGCGGCGATTTTCCTGCGGGCGAATATCCCCCACGAGGTGAAACGCTGCCGAAGTATGACCGTTGACGTGACAATCGAAACACGCAACGCCGAGCATTCCGTCAGAACGCTCGGTCTTACGATCCGCAGTGGCGTTGAACTGTTGCTGCGGAAACTGTGTAACCAGCAAACGCAGCCCTTCGAGTTGTTTCGGATTGAGAATGCCGTTGAATAACTCGTAGAAGTTATCGGTAGTGATCAGTTGTCCCTTGGAAACATCGCCGAGGTCTTTTCGGGACGTTAAGAACATCGCGGGAGGGAACTCCGGCAGGAAATGTTCCGGCAGATCGAAGTCCATGTCGAATCGCTCGACGCGCGGGAGCAGCTTTATCTCGGCTTGTGGAAACACCATGCCGCCGACGGCGTGATCTACGTGCGGCAGCGGCAGGTATGGAAACACGTCCTGGTCGCGGATCGCTTCGGGAGTCATGCGTCCGAGTTGGTCCCAGGTTAGACCGCGTTTGAGTTTTGCAGTTGGCCCGACCGGTATAGCTTTGCCGCGCGTCATTCGTACGCTTTCATCGACACGGCGGCTGAGATCGTAACGTTCTTCCAGTAAACGTTGGTGTGCGGCTGCGACGCGGGCCTTGTTGGCTTTGTCGCGTGCGCGCACGACGTCGAATGGCTCTTCTATTACAGGCGAAAAGGACGACGGGCGCTGTTGTTGGGCGCTCGCCCCTGTGGCCACGAGAACAACCGCGACCACGGAAAGCATTAGAACCAGAGTTAGGAGTACACGGATTCTTTTTTGTCCTGCCATACTGTAAATAACACCCGACCAGATCGATTTATTCCCACATCTTTGGAATATTTTTGAGGCGCCAGGTGTTAATCTTATGCGGACCTCGGTGACGTGAGCCCCGAGCTATGGAAACTTTCGTTAGCAACTCAGGTTTCGCCGCCACGATGCTGGAGCATCTCGATGCGCTCTCTGGCTATGCCATGACGCTGACGCGCGACCGTACTGAAGCGGAGGACCTGGTCCAGGAAACCTATTTGCGCGCGGTGAAGGCTGCCAACCAACCGGCGCCCCAGGAGAATCCTAAGGCGTGGCTGTTTGTGATTATGCGCAACACGTGGCTTAACGTCATGCGCCACAAGCAACACGGAGTACAGATATTTGACGACGGAACGGCAGCGGCTATAGCAAGCGACGTCACCAGCAACCCGCACGTTGTCTACTTGCGGAAGTTGGAACAGGAGCTGGTGCGCGAGGCGATCGCGAGCTTGCCGGTCCCTCATCGAGAAATCATCGTGCTGCGCGACATCGAAGGTTTTAGTTACCACGAGATCGCGACGGTGTTGAATTGTCCGGCCGGCACGGTGATGTCGCGGCTGGGCCGGGCACGCGGAAAATTGCGCGATGCGCTTTCCGCCCGACAGAAAGTTCACAGAAGAATCGGATGACAAACTGCGAGAACGTACGTGAGAGACTGACCTTGTATCTCGATAACGAGTTACAGGGCGACGAGCGCGCGCTGGTTGAAGCGCACGTTGAGAGTTGCGATTCGTGCGCGTCGTTTGTGGAAAAGGAACTCACGTTTCTGAACGCGATTCGCACGAGCGGACCGTTGCACGTCGCGTCGCCGGAGTTGAAGGCGAAGGTTTCGGAGATTGTCGGTGGTGCGAAGGAGCCGGTGGTTCGCGAGCGTTCGCGGCGGCTGAAGTGGATGTTGCCTGTTGCAGCGGCTTTGCTGGTGTTGCTGTTGCCGGTTGTGGTCTGGCGTATCGTTCGCGACGGCGATCATCCCGAGAACGAAGCACCTTCGGCGTTTGCGCTGAAGGCGGCCGAGAGTCATCTGAAACACATTCGTGGGCAGTTGCCGCTGGAGATAACTTCGTCGCGGCCGGAAGAGATTTCAGAGTGGTTTGAAAACAAGGTCAACTTCCATGTGAAGCTGCCGAGTTATCAGGAGACGTCGGGGCAGGAGATTCTTTACAAGCTCGAAGGCGGGCGGCTCGTTAATTTTCAGAACGACTACGCGGCTTACGTCTCGTACCACATGAAAGACCGCCCGATCAGCCTCGTGATCACTTCCGAGCTACTGGCGAAGCCGTCGGGCGGTGAAGAGATTGCGTCGCGCGGGCTGATGTTTCACTACAACGCGATCGACGGATTGAAAGTAATCACCTGGTCCGACCGCGGCCTGACCTACGCGCTCGTCTCAGACCTCGAAGAGCGCGGCCATGAATCCTGCATCGTCTGCCATCAGGGCACCAAGGACCAGGACTTCATCGAGCCCCTCAAGCGGCACTGATCAGCGGGAGTACATCTTGATGACGCGCAGGATGGCTTCACGGCAGACGCGGCAGAATTTGTCGGAGCGCGAGAACATGATGCAGTCGATTTCGGGGCGGTAGTAGCCACGCGCTTCGTACATTGCCCCTTCAAAAGCGCCGACCTGGCCGAAATGTTTCTCCGCCGCAAACATCTTCAGTTCGTGAGCCAGCTCCTCTTTGAAGAGTGCTTCCATCTCTTCTTCGGGCCGTTTGTCTTTGCGCAGTTGCGCGCGCCGTTTTTGGATCTCGGCGGAGTAGGCTTCGAACTCTGCCTTGTTCCACGGCGTCGGAATCGGTGTGACGTTCGCGAACGGCGAAACGAGGTGCCGCCACTTCAACGTGGTCACATCGAGCAGCGCCGTGACGTTTGGTTCCCACGGTTCGACGCGATCAGCCGCGGGAGCATAGGCTACCGATGACGTGTAGTACTCATCGGCGAGAGCTGCGAAGTGGTGCCCAAACTCGTGAACGAAGACGTAGTTGCCAAAGGCGTTGTCAGCCGCAACGGTGCTGTACAGATTGAAGATTCCGCCGCCGCCGTAAGTGCGACCGTTCACGAGCACTTCGATAAACTCGTACGGCGCAAACTGCGCGGCACGTCGCAAGGCGCGATTGTCGAAAGTCAAAATGTAACGTTCGGAGCCAAAGGCGTCATACGTCGCGCCAATGGGTGAGTCGCGATAGATGCCGGTCGACGGACGTGAGATTCCGGACTCAGCCGCCGGTGGACAGAGCGCCCACACGTTAAAATTCCGACGCTGCTCTTTAAACGGCGACGTGGCAAACAGCACTTCCGTCATCCGTCGCGCGTCGGCTTCAAACTTCTTCGCTTCCGCGGCAGTGTAACCGTCGCCGAGAATCAGGAAGTCGACTTTGTTTTCCGGTTCGCCGGCTTTTTGAATCGTGATCAGCCCCGCGGGCGCGACCGGCTTCGAACGATCGATAAACTGGTCGGCCGGATCGATCGTCGTCGTCCAAATATCTTTGAAAACGTTCTTGGCGTCCCGTTTTTTCAGGGTGATTTCGACGGGCACAGCGGGCGCAGGGAAGCGTAACGACTCCTGAAACGTGCGCTTGACCGACTTCGCTTCGTCAGTCGTTTCCCACTCGCCGTAGATCGACGCGAACCCGCGCGAGAAGAGAAGCTGTTTGCTTTTCGCGTCGCGGACTTCGAAAAAGTACTTGCCGAGGTTCGAGGTATCGAGCGCCTGCGACGGGTGGCCCGGCCACGGCAGCGGCTCGATGACGACGCGGTCCACGCTGAAAATTTCCTGTGAGGCGTCGCCGCTGTGATAGTAATCGAGGCGCATCGTTTGGGCTGCCGACACGCCGCCGACAAACAATAGAACAGCAATAAGTGTAATTAGTGGTCTGATTATCATACGTTCGAATGATACACTATCAAACCTATGGCGAGTGTCCTTGAGATCATTCCGCTCGGCGGGATCGGCGAGTTCGGAATGAACTGTATGGCGTTGCGTTACGGCGACGAGATGTTGATTCTCGACGCCGGAATGGGCTTTCCGGAGGAGACCGCGTACGGCGTCGACGTTTCGATTCCGAATTTCAATTTTCTCGACGAGTATCGCGACGCGATCACCGCCATCGTGCTCACGCACGGCCATGAAGATCATCTCGGCGCGCTGCCTTACCTGCTGAAGAAGTTCAACGTTCCGGTTTACTGTTCACACTTCACCGCCGGTCTCGCGGAAAGCAAACTCGAAGAACACGATCTGCTCGGCGACACTCTGATTCATCGTGTCGAGCCGCGCGACGTGGTGGACATCGGCGTTTTCAGCGTCGAGTTTATTCGCGTGTCGCACTCGCTCGTAGACTGTTTCTCGCTCGGGATCAAGACACCCGTGGGAACGATCATTCACACGGGCGATTACAAGGTCGACGAGACGCCTGTGATCGGCGAGCCGATAGATCTCAGATCGTTTAGGCGTTACGGACAGGACGGCGTGCTCGCGTTGCTGTCCGACTCGACCAACGCGACTGTTCCGGGCCGCACGCCGTCGGAACGCGCTGTCATTCCCGCCTTTGAAGAGATCTTTGCCGAAGCAAAGGGACGCATCATCGTCGCTGCATTTGCTTCGTCGATTCACCGTTTGCAGATCGTGCTGGACGTCGCGCAGCAATTCGACCGGCACGTTTGCGTGCTCGGCCGGTCGATGCAGAAGAACGTCGAAGTCGCGGAACGGCTCGGTTATCTCGACATTCCCGACGGGCTGCTGGTTTCGTTGAACGACGCCAAGCTGATGAGGCGGAACGAGGTCGTGTTTCTCGTGACGGGTTCGCAGGGCGAGTCGCGTGCGGCGCTCTCGCAGATGGCGACGCAGAGTTATAAAGGACTGATGGTCGAAGAGGGCGACACGGTCGTGCTTTCGGCGCGCATCATTCCCGGAAACGAACGGCTCATCTCGCGCATGATCGGATTTATCTACAAACGCGGCGCGAACATTATCGAGGAGAAGCGCCGGCTCGTGCACGTAAGTGGACACGCGTCGCAGGAAGACATTCGCATCATGACCGAGGCGGTGCGCCCGAAGTTTGTCGTGCCGGTGCATGGTGAGTATCGAATGCTTTTCCGGCACAAGGAGTTTGTCAAGAATCATCTCGGCTACAAGGAAGAGAACATCGTCCTGATCGAAAATGGCGACGTGCTCGAGCTCGACGGCGAGCGCGCTACCGTGGTTGATAAGCGCGAGATCGGACGCACGTTCATCGACGAGAGTGGTTTTGAAGAGATCGACAGCGAGACCGTGCGCGAGCGGAAGCAGTTGGCTTACGAAGGCACGATCACTGTCGTCGTGACGATCGACGAAGAGTCGGGTGAGTTGCTGGACGAGCCGCGCATAGTCGCGCGTGGCGTGCGTGGCCTCGGCGCAAACGGATTTAGAAACGGCAATGGCAATTATCTGATGGCTGACGCGAAACGAGTGGTGACGGCGTCGATCACCGGCGCTTCGCGGCAGACGTTGGCAGACGAGAGTTTGTTGAAGGAGCACGTGCGGGTAGAGTTGAAGCGTTTCATTCAAAAGCAGACCGGCGCGCGGCCGGTGATCATGCCGATTGTTGTCTTCACGTGAGTTTCTGGACCGGCAAAACAGTGATGATTACCGGAGCGTCCTCCGGGATCGGGAAAGGTCTGGCGTTGCAGATCGCGGCGCGCGGCGGACGACTCGGTCTGCTCGCACGGCGTGAAGATCTGCTGAACGAGATCGTCGATCAGATCAAGGCGCACGGCGGGACGGCGATGGCAGTTAGTGCTGACGTGCGCGATGCGCAGGCGGTGCGCGCGGCGGCGGATCGTATTCGCGCCGAGCTTGGTCCAATCGACGTGATGATCGCCAACGCCGGCATCGGCACTTCAATCCACGCTTCACAACTGAACCCCGATCAGGTCGCGGAAGTCATCAATATCAACGTGCTCGGCGCGGTCAACAGCGTTGCGGCGGTGACGCCGGAGATGGTCGAGCGCAAGAGTGGACAGTTGGTGGCGATCTCGAGCCTGGCCGGTTATCGAGGCTTGCCGAAGTCGGCGGCGTACTGCGCGAGTAAAGCCGCGCTCTCGTCGTTCTTTGAGAGTCTGCGAATCGACCTGCGCAACACCGGCGTGACGGTTTCGGTGATCTATCCCGGATTCATCAAGACGCCCTTGACTGCCGGACGCGGGGCGAAAATGCCATATCTCATGGAACTCGACGACGGCGTCACAAAAATTCGGAACGCAATCGAGAAAGGAAAGAAGAGTTACGCCTTCCCCTGGCAACTCGCGACCATCGTGCGCTCGGCCCTCGTTATGCCGGCGGGAATGTACGACTGGATCGCAGGCAGAAACTCATTTCGCGAATGACCATTCTTCAAGCTATCGTTCTGGGCATTGTTCAAGGCCTGACCGAATTCATTCCCGTTAGTTCAACCGCACATCTCGTTTTTGCCGCCCGCCTCCTGAATCTTTACGGCGACGTTGGGGATAAAACGCTGCAAGCCGAACAGACCACCGCGACGATCGCCGTGATTCAACTCGGCACGTTGCTCGCGGTGCTGATCTATTTTGCGTCCGACATTATCAACATCCTGCGCGCGTTTGTCGGCGATCATCTCGCGTGGATGAAGGGCCGCAACGAGCCGGGTCAGCCAAAGCTTTCAAAGGATGCGTGGCTCGGTTGGCTCGTGATCATCGGATCGATACCGGTCGGCATCGTGGGGTTGTTGTTCAAGAAACAGATTGAAGGTCCGTTTACGAAAAACCTGTGGGTGATCGCGACGATGATGATCGTGGTCGGACTGCTGTTGACGATCGCGGAGTTCGTCGGCAAACGCGACCACGGGATGGACCGGCTGACCGTCAAGGACGCGCTCGCGGTCGGCGGTGCGCAGGTGCTGGCGTTGATTCCGGGATCGAGCCGGTCCGGTTCGACGATCATGGGCGGTTTGTTTGCGGGCCAGACGCGCGAAACGGCCGCGCGGTTTTCGTTTCTGTTGTCGATACCGGCGATTGCGGCGAGCGGGCTGCTGGAGTTGAAAGAGGCGATCGAGAAGCTGCCGGGCGATACTTACGGCGCGCTGGTTGTGGCGACGATTGTTTCCGGGGCCGTGGGTTATGCGTCGATCTGGTTCCTGCTGAGATTTTTGCGCACGCACTCGACGGGAGTGTTTATTATTTACCGTGTGATCGTCGGCGGGCTGATTTTGGGCGCCCTGTCGGCGGGATATATCTCAGCGAGTATTTAAGGACACAAAATGGATCAGCGACCTCGAAGCCCGAGAGTTCCGGTTGAATTTCCGTTGGAAGTTGAAGGCACGGACCAGTCGGGCCAGTCATTTCAAGTTAAGGGTACGGCAGTGAAGATCAGCCACGGCGGCGCCACGATCATTGTGGACGTCGACATTCCCGTCGGGTCCCAGGTGACACTTGTTCAGGCGTCAGGCGCTAAACTGGCGGCTGAAGTAAACGGTTCGTGGATAGATGACTTGGACGGGAAGCGCCGCATCGGCGTGAGGCTTCTCGACGCGAACGGGTGGTTCGGGACGTAACGCTCAAAGACGAAGGCGTTCGGTTGCGTGAGAACAGGGGGTAGGTTGAAGACGCTCGCTGGCGCGAGGTTCTAGCGAATAACCCGCGGGCGTTCGGCAAATGAGGACGAAAGGCGTTCGCAAGTTCCAGCATGGCTGCCTGAACCGCGCACAAATAACGCCGAAGGCGTTCGCCAGGTCCAGCCCAGGGTTGCTTCAACCCTGGGGACCAAGGAAGAAAAGTCGGCCAAACGCTGAAAGCGTTGGCGAAGTGAACAGCAAACTGTAGTGCCAACTAAATGAAAGCCAAACGGTGGAACGTGCGACGGCAGGACGCGGGAGCCGCCGCCTCGCTCGCACGCGTTTTGGGTGTCTCACCGATTCTGGCCGCGCTCCTCATCAGTCGCGGCTACGCCGACGAACGCGCCGCGCGCGCTTTTCTCTCCCCCAGTTACGATCAACTGCACGAACCTTATTTAATGCTTGGGATGCGCGAAGCCGTCGCGCGTCTGAAACAGGCAATCGAAACAAACGAACCCGTGCTGATCTACGGCGACTACGACGTCGACGGCACGACCGGCACCGCGATCCTGCTCCGCGCGCTAAAACTGCTCGGCGCGAAAACCGGGTTTCACATTCCGCACCGCTTCACCGAAGGCTACGGCATTCAGCAACCCGCGCTCGAACGCGCCTTTGCCGAAGGTTACAAACTCGTCGTCAGCGTCGACTGCGGCATTCGCGCGCACGAACCGCTTTACTGGGCGCGTGACAAGGGCCTCGACGTAATCATCACCGACCATCATTTGCCCGACGAAGACGAAGGCGCGCCGCCCGCGTTCGCGGTGCTCAATCCGAACCAGGAAGGTTGTACGTATCCGGACAAGCACCTCGCGGGTGTTGGCGTCGCGTTCAAGCTGGTGCATGCGTTGTTTCGCGAGTACGGGCGCGAGGCGCAAGTGGCAGCGTTTATGAAGGTTGTCGCGATCGGCACAGTTGCTGACGTGGCGAAACTGGTGGGTGAGAACCGCACAATCGTGGCGATCGGGTTGAAAGATCTGGCCCGGGCGGCCAATCCGGGGCTGAAGGCGTTGATCGACGTAGCCGGTTGCGGAGACGGCAAGGGCATGACAGCATACGATCTCGGCTTCCGGCTGGGGCCGAGAATCAACGCCGCCGGCCGGATGGACGCCGCTCGTGCGGTGGTTGAGCTGTTTGATACGCGCGATTCTGCTGTGGCGAGAAAGCTCGCGGAGCATCTCGACGCGCGAAACGAAGAGCGCAAGACGGTGCAGCAACAGATCATCGATCTGGCGCTGGCTGAGCTCGGCGACACGACCGAAGCGAAGGTCGCGGTGATCCAGGGTTCGGGTTGGCATCGCGGCGTGATCGGAATCGCGGCTTCGAAGATTGCTGAACGGCTGAATCGTCCGTGCGTTGTGTTGTCGATTGATGGTGACGTCGCGCATGGTTCCGGACGGAGTATCGAGGCGTATCACCTGTTGAATGGACTGACGGCGTGCGCGGATCTGTTTGAAAAGTTTGGTGGACATTCACACGCGGCGGGGATCACGATTCGTCCCGAAAGGATCGCGGAGTTTCGGCGGCGTTTGAATGAACATGCGGCCGGGTGTTTGACGGAAGAGGATCTGGAACACTCGGTGACGATCGATATGGAATTGTCTCCCGAGCAGGTGACGTTTCAATTAGCGCGGGAGCTGCAGGCGTTGGAGCCGTTTGGGGCGGGGAATGCGCGCCCGGTTTTTGTGACGCGTAATCTGCGGTGTTTGTCGGAACCGATAGTAATGAAAGACAAGCATTTGAAATTGCGACTGGCCGGCCCGCAGAACCGGCCGTTGGAGGCGGTTTGGTGGAACTGTATCGAGACGCCGGGGCAAACGCCCGCTGTTAACGGCAGCATCGAACTCGCCTACTCGATCGATGTTAGCGCGTGGAACGACGAGTATCGCATGCAGCTAAACGTGCTCGATATGCGAGTCACGTAGACAGGGATTTTTAGGGATGCAGGCACTGACACGAAAACGAGCGTTTGGGATTGGCTGGCGGGCAAGGGTGCCGATGATCGCCAGGATTGTGGCCTTCACGCTGCTCGTGTCAGGTATTGCGGTCGTTGCCGTCTCCTATTACAAGCTGCGCAACGTCGAGAAGTTCAAGGCGAAGTCGGAAAAACCGGAGCTCTCGAAAGAAGTCACCGGCGTCGTCGAAGGCTACGAACAACGCGTCACCAAAGACGGCCGCCTGTACATGCACGTCAAAGCTTCGCGCGACATCACTTTCTCCGACAATCATCACGAACTCGAGAACGTCCATCTGGCGGTCTATCCCGCCGAAGGCGACGTTCCCGATCAGATCTCCGCCGCGCGCGCGATCTACTGGCCCGACACAAACATCGTTTCTTTTGTCGGCAACGTGAAGATCGACACCAAAGAGAAACTTCACGTCGCAACAGAATCGCTCTCGTTCGATCAAAACAGCGGCGTGGCCCAAACTGACGCCGCCGTCGCCTTCAATCGCGAAAACGTTTCCGGCACTTCAACCGGCGCAGTCGTCGAACAGAAAGCCAAACGTCTCGAACTCAAGAAAGACGTCGCAATCAAAATCGAGCCGCAGCTTAACGGCGCAAAAGGCACGCGCGCGCGTCCGGTCACCATTCGCGCCGCTCGCGGCACGTTCGAACACGAAGCTCAGAGACTAACGTTCGCCGGCGGAGCCACAGTCGAACAGGAACGCGACATTCTCAGCGGCGAAAACATCTACGCCACGCTCAACCAGGAAAAGCGTCTCCAAAAAGCCGAGATTCGCGGCAACTCTTACCTGCGCACGATGGAGCCCGGACGCGCCGCCGAAGTCCATGCCGTCGACATGGATTTCTTCCTCGATAAAGACCAGCGCCTCGAACGCGCGTTTGCTAACAGAGACGTCAAGGCGCGTTCGCTCGACGCCGATTCGGATTTCGAGCTCAGCGGCAGCAGTACGCTCGAAGTTCTCTTCCAGGCGACAGCGGACACGAGTCTACTGAAGCAGATGAACGCCGGCGGCCGTTCAGTCATCACGTTGAGCGCGCCGAAGTCGAAAGCCAGCGATCCGCGTGCGGCCAACAAACGCCTCGCGGCTGACGCGGTGAGACTCAGTTGGCGCGGCACCGGACGCGATCTCGAAAAAGCCGAAGCTTGGGGCAACGCGGAGTTATTTATCGAACCCGTCACGAGCAGCGCGCGTGCCGAACGCCGCCAACTCAACGCGCCCAATTTTGATTGCGACTTTTTCGAAACCGGTAACCTCGCGCGCACTTGCAAAGCGGCCGGCGGCGCAAAAGCCGTGATGACTCCCGTGCAGCCAACGCCCAATCGCGGCACGCGCACGTTCACGTCGCAAACGATGACCACGGTCTTCGTTAAAGACACGCAGGACGTCGAACGCATCGACGGCCAGGGCGACAGCAAGTTCAACGAAAACGATCGCAACGGCGTCGCCGCAAATGTCACTTACACGGCTGCCGATGAAATGGTGCGGTTGCGCGGCGGCGATCCGACAGTCTGGGATTCACGCGGCCGCACGAAAGCAGTCGAGCTCGATTCCGATCTCGCAAGCGACGTCTCTTACGCACGTGGTCGCACCGCAACGACTTACTACAGCCAGGAACAGACCAACGGCGCGACTCCGTTTTCAAAAACCAAGAGCCCGGTTTACATCACGAGCGACAAAGGCGAGTTTCGTCACGAGAGCGGCCAGGGCATCTACACCGGCAACGCGCGCGCATGGCAGGACGATAACTTCGTGCGCGGCGACAAGCTCGTCATCTACGTCAACGACAAACGCATGGAAGCTGTGGGCCACGTGCAGACCGCGATCTACAATTCGAAGCGGCGCGTCGAAAGCAACATGGCCGTGGTGCCGGTGTTCGCTTCCGCCGATTCGATGTTCTACACCGATCCCGATCGGACCATTCATTACGAAGGCAACGTCGACATCAAACAGGGAACGGATCGCATGACCGGCGGTGTCGCCGACGTCTATCTCGCGAAAGGTTCAAACGAGATGGAAAAGACGATCGCGCAGCGGAACGTCGTGCTGACTCAACCGAATCGCAGAGGCACCGGCGATTGGGTCGAGTACACGGCTGCGAACGAAGTTGCAGTGTTGAAGGGTAATCCGGCGCGCGTTGACGACATCGAGCAGGGCAACACTGAGGGCGCTCGATTGACGGTTTCGATGCGCGAAAATAAAGTTACTGCCGACGATGCGCGTGGCCCACTCTCGCCTGGCCGCGTGCGATCTACGCACAAGATCCGAAAACCGTGAACAATCCCCCGGCTGTAAACTCCACTCTTAGCACCGCTAGTTTGGTGAAGCATTACGGCAGGCGACGCGTCGTCGACGACGTTAGTCTCGAAGTTCACAAAGGTGAAGTCGTCGGCTTGCTCGGCGCAAACGGCGCGGGAAAGACCACGACGTTCTACATGATCGTCGGTCTCGAAAAACCTGACTCGGGAAACGTGCTGCTCGGCGATCAGGACTTGACGAAGCTTCCGATGTACCTGCGCGCACGGCTCGGCATCGGTTATCTGCCGCAGGAGCCGTCGGTGTTTCGCAAGATGACGGCGGCGCAGAACATTCTCGCGGTGTTGGAAACAGTCGGTCTGAGAAGGCGCGAACAGTTGAAGCGTTTGGAGGAGTTGCTGGAGGAGTTCGGTATAAGTCATGTGCGCAACACCCGCGGCGATGCGCTCTCCGGCGGCGAGCGGCGGCGGACTGAAATTGCGCGCGCACTGGCGACCGAACCGCAGTATATTTTACTTGACGAGCCGTTCGCGGGAATCGACCCCAAGGCCGTCGACGACATTCAAAATGTAATACTTTACCTGCGCGATCGCGGCATCGGGATTCTAATTACGGATCACAACGTAAGGGAAACTCTGGGCGTCACCGACCGGGCCTACATCATGGCCGAGGGACGGATTTTCCGATCGGGCCAGCCGCAGGACCTGACCGAGGACGCCGAAGTCAGACGGCTCTACCTTGGCGAAAAATTCCGCATGTAAGAGAGTGTTTAGAAGTTCGTGTAAAGTTTGTGCTGTTTATGACCTTAATGGCAGACCATCTGCCATAGATGACACTGATCGGTTATAATCAGCACTCGAAAGCATGTCACTAAAGTTAACCACCAGTCTTTCCCAGCGCCTAGTTCTGACGCCGCAGCTGCGTCAACGCATCGAGATGTTGCAGATGACGTCGCTCGAACTGACCGACCTCATTCAGCAGCAGCTGCTCGAGAATCCGGTGCTGGAAGAAGTGCCCACCCAGGAAGAGGTTCGCGAGCTCGCGGAGAAGGTTCTCGATCATTTGGCGAGCTCTGACTCGGCGAATTCATTTGAGGAGCCAGGCGGGGACGGCGAGCCTGCCGCTGTTTCGACAAACGGCGCGGGTGATGCGGACGTGCTGACGAGTTTACCGCCCGCGGGTGATGTCGAAGGTGCCGAAGCGATCGCCGCTGGTGAACATGCTGACGAAGGCGGGGGCGAGGAGGGCGGCGTTGAAGAGGCGCCTCGCGACGCTTTCGAAGAGATCGATTTTGGACGTGAGTTTCAGGACTATCTCGATCCCGGTTATAAAACGCAGGAGATCGAGTACAAGGAAGACGCACCGACATTCGAGCAGTTTTTGACGCGACCGCCTTCGCTTGCCGAGCATCTCGAGTGGCAGGTAACCATGACCACGATCGAGCCGGAAGTCGCTAACGCGGCTGTGGCGGTGATTGGAAATCTCGACGCGGATGGCCGTCTCAGTGCGACCAACGAAGAGATGGGCGCGATGCAGAAGTGCTCGGAAGAAGTGAT
>DASUPR010000547.1:0-8042 GCA_036281015.1 Pyrinomonadaceae bacterium | reverse complement strand
GACACGAATGGCGGCGGCAAGATCATAAATCCGTACGCACCGAAGCATCGTCGCAAAGACATCGCGGCGACAGTGCAGATACTTCGCTCGCTGATGAACGCGGAACGAGCGACGAGGCTCGCGGCGTTTGTTCGTGTGGCTGCGAAACACGGCGTCAGGTTCTCAGATCTCGCGGCCGCGACTGGTTGGACCGACCAGGTTCTAACGCAGGCCGCGGGTGACGCTGCGAAACAGGCAGCAGTGATTGAGTCGAGCGGTGTTTACTTGTCGAGCGAGAGTTTCGCGCAGCTCAGCGCCAACGTGATAGCCGAGTTGGAACAGCACCACAAACGCGAACCACTCGCGCGCGGCATGTTGCGCGAGACGCTGCGCGAGAAACTGTTTGCGCACTCGTTACCGGAACTGTTCGGCGCGGTGATTAGCCGGTTGGAAGCCAGTGGCGAAGTGGTCGCCGAGAAGGACGTGATACGTTCGAGTGGCCACCGCATCGGTTTGACTGACAAAGACGCTGAACTAAGCGACAAGATTGAGAAGCTCTATCTCGATGCCGGCGTGGAAGCGCCATCGCTCGACGAAGCGATGGTGCGCGCCGGAGTTCCGGCGACTCAACGCGGTCAGGCCCGCAAGATTCTGCAACTGCTAATCGACAGCGGGAAACTGGTGCGCGTTCAGGGCGACATGTTCATGCATCCGCAAATCATCGAAGGCCTGAAAACAAAGCTGCAAACCTACGCCGCTCAACACGAACCCGACCGTCTCATCGACGTTCCGACGTTCAAAACTCTGGCCGGTGTCTCACGAAAGTACGCCATTCCTCTGCTCGAATATTTCGACCGCGAGCACTTCACTCGCCGCGCGGGCGACAAGCGCGTGATCCTAAAAACCTCAGGCTTGCATTCACCTGCACCACGGCGTTAACATGCTTCCATCATATAGCGCAAATAAGCGGCTTTTTCCTTAACCTTCATATTCAATACCTGGCCGGAGGTTCAAAATGAAAAGCCTGAAGGACATACTCGCGGTGGTCGTAGGCGTACTGACAGCCCTCGGAGCGATCTATTTCTTTTACAAATTCGTGACTGAGCCAGCAGGTGCTGGTCAAACGTCCGGATGGATCGCGCTCGGTTTGGCGGTAGTTGCCTTTGTTTGTGGCCTGATTTATTTCCTCGGCCACGTTAATAAAGAAGAGGAGATCCACATAACGCAGTAGGCAAGCGCTAGCCGAGAGCCGGTTGGAAGCCACAGAACTGCCTTCCACCGTAGAAACTTGCGCTTGGTCACCGACACCAATTGGACGCCGTTTGTGCACATACCAAAGCGGCTCAAGTGCGCAGACGGCGCTTGTTTTTTGCGCCTTATGGTTTCGAATTGGATTTTTTCTGAATTAGCGTTGTGAATCTTTAACCGAAGAGGAGAGTCTCGACGTCAATGCTTTTAATGCTCTTGCAACAGCTTCGGGCCACGCAGCCAAACTACTTCTTCCTCGTCACATTGCTTTTGTTGATTGCCGGCGGCGTCGCCTGGTTGATCGCTGCCGTGCTCGGTTTTGCACGCTCGCCCGCGTTCGGGCCCTCAGCGCGCTGGTTTTCTTACGCTGCCGTTTGTTTGATTATCTATCACCTTCACTTCCTGCTGTTTGGAGTGTTTGTGTTTCTGGGCATGAACCAAAACTCGGCGGACCTGACGATGGCGTTGGGTGTCGGAGCTTTTTTCAATCTGTTTGTGGTGCTTGGTGCGGTCTGCGCGATTATGGGGTTTGTGCGCATGACCAGCCCGCGTTAGAATCGTTGCACTTGATTGGCCTTGATGAATAAAAGACTAATAGCGGTCGCCGCGCTTGTTTTGATTGCAAGCGCGGCGGTTCTTTTTTTGGTGGCGTCGCCGAATGTGGCGACAACCTCCGCGCCGAGCCAGTTTGTGCGGCAGCGTGGCGGACGCTTCTTTGTCGGCAATCGTCCGTTTCGGTTTGTCGGCGCGAACATCGCCGTGATGTATCGCGACGACGATCGGGCGCGCATGCCGGAAACGCTGCGTCAGGCGGCGCAGATGGGAATCAAAGTCGTGCGTGTGTGGGCGTTTGGCGAGGGCGGTCCAAACGACGTCAAGCCGATGGCCGATTTGGCTGACTGGCCGCGGCACCATTCGTTTCGCTTTGCGCCGGGACAGTGGAATGAAGATGCGTTTGTGCATCTCGATCGCGTGATCGCCGAGGCGGCGAAGAACAAGATCTACGTGCAGCTTTGTTTGACTAACTGGTGGCGCGACACCGGCGGCGTCACGCAGTACTTGCGCTGGGCGGGAATCAACGATGCTGCCGACGATAGTTATAAGTTTGGCATCAACAACGAAAAGGCGATCCTGTTTTATACAAATCCGGAAACGCGCCGGCTGTATCGCGAACACATCGAGAAACTGGTGACGCGCCGGAACACCGTTACGGGTGTTTTGTATCGTGACGACCCGACGATTTTTGGTTGGGAGTTGATGAACGAAGCGCAGGTGATCACGGGGCGTTGGGCGGAGCGGCGCGCGTGGTTTGCGGAGATGAGCGCGTATGTGAAGTCGCTCGATCCCAATCATCTGGTTGCGCCTGGCGCGTGGGGTTATCGTTCGTCGTCCGAACGTCGCGAGTGGCTCGCGGATCATGCGATACCGTCGATTGATTATTGCGACGTTCATAATTATCCCCGCGACGATCACGACAGTTTTGTGGATTCGCCCGCCGCGTTGAAAGAGTTCATTGAGAACCGTGCGGCGGCGTCGTTTTCGCTTGGTAAGCCGCTGGTGCTTGGTGAGTTTGGGATGAGTGTCGACGGGCACAAGGGCGCGTCGCAGGCGGAGTGGTATCGCGCGTTTTTTGAGGGCAATGCGCGAGCGGGTGCGGGTGGGTCGATGTTCTGGATACTGACGCCGGATCCGCATCGTGGTTACGGTGTGACGTACGCGACGGATCGTGATCGCGCGGTGTTGGATGAGATTTCGCGTGCGTCGCAGATGTTTGCGACGTTGGAGACGGCGGAGTTGCCGTCGCGTTTGCTGGAGCCGTCGCGGCATTTGGTGCCGCGGCAGTTTGCGTGGGCGCGTGCGGTGGGTGATCAGGCGACATTGCCGCAGGTGATCTTTCGTGAAGACAAGTCGGTGCTTTATCAGTTCAAGCCACAGATGGCGTCGGCGCAACGATTTGAAAAGATCGGAGAAGGGCCGGGATACATTTGGGGATTTGGATCGGGGTTTCTCGAGTACAAAGTTCCCGAACGTGCGGACCGGCGGCGTGTCAGCGAGATCATCGTGCGCGCGCACGTGCAGCCGGTGCGTCCCGTCGATGCGCCCGAGGGCTTTGTAAAGACGCGCGTGACGTTGTTTGTTGAAGGCTGGAACGCTGGTTCGCGTTTGGTTCCATTCGAGCCTGAGGGACAACCTTTGATTCAGGAGTGGCGCCTGACGGGCCGTTTACTACGCATCCGCGCGATGCGTGGCCTACCCCTCACGATCCGCTTCGCCGTCACCCCCGAATCCGACTGGCTCTACGGCGTCAACATCTCCAACTGGCCCGAAGGCTACGACTCCAAAGACGCCCGCCCCGTGGAAGTCGAGCTGCGCCGGTGAGGTTTACTCTGGTCCAATCCACACCACCTCTTTGGGTATAATGGTTTTTAGAGTTTCTTGAACTTGCGCCATCAGGGGTAGGGTGTCTGATAAACGCGTGCTTTGCACCTCCAACACAATAATGGCTAGATCGAACGTCGCAAGGTTTTGTTGAAAGATCAGGTTGCGGTCACATGTTAGGAATACATCAAACTCCAGTTCTGCGTGTCGCAGCAGCTTGCCATTCGTCAGCCCACTCCAGCCCCTTGCACCGACTGAAACACAGTGATGCTCGTCCAAAGTTCGACACAAACGCCAGTCAAGGCATTCGTCCAGTAAAATTCGCATTTTGTGAGGTTTAGACTAGTTCCAGCATTTTAAACTTGCCGGCTTCAATAACCGCGATCGCCTGTTCACGCGTTACGGTAGGAAAGGCCTCGAGGAAATCCTCGACCGATTCGCCACCTTCCAAACAGTCAATGAGGTTCTGTAACGGAACACGCGTACCAACAAAGACCGGCGTACCCCCCATAATTTCCGGGTCCGAGTGTACGACACCTTTGAGGTCTTCAGGCTTCATCATGGCGCAATATATCAGACGGAGGCGTCCTTTTGAACCACTGCCGCGTTATACGACATTACCGGGCGCTGGCTTCGAGCACGAGGTTGAGAGACGTTTCGTCGAGTTCGTAGAGTTTGGCGGAGGGGGTGGTGTTGAGGTGGAAGGTGGAGATCGGGGTGGAGTGTGTGGCGAGAGTGTTGATGATGGCGGCGTTGCTGAAGTAACGGCGGCCGCGGGCGATGATGATGAAGTCGCCGGGTGTTAGTTGTCGCAGGGCGCTTGGGTCAGACAGCGAGATGCAGATGAGATCCGTGCGTTGCGCGCGTTCTCCGTAGTAAGAGGCAAGGCTCGGGCTTTCGCTCGCCACACGCGCGCCGGGTTTGGCACGCGTCGCGATCTCCGCCATCACATCACGCATACTCGCGTCGTAAAATTCATCGTGCGGAAAGTAATAACCAGCCCACGCCGTCCCACCGCCGAGCGAGTTTGTGTACAGACGAAAATGCGGTGACGCCTGCACCGAGTTCACCACCGAAGTGATGATCACTATGACCGCCAAGCACGCGGGAACGTAGTGTTTCAAACCCGCAGCCACGTTCAACGACGCGATCCTGTTCGCAAGCCAACGCCCGGTAAACTGAATCCCCAACGCGCTCGTAATCAAAACAGCCGGCAACACCGTCGTGTAATAGCGCGTAAACTTCCCACCCGGAAAGCAGAACGCCACGACCCACAAGAACAACCAGAACAGAATAAAGTAACGCCCATCCCCGAGCTTGCGTCGAAACAGCAGCGGCAAACCCACAACAAACCCCACCACCGTCAACACCGGCAACTTCACCGCCGTAAACACAAGATAAAAATAGACCGGTATGCCGTTGAGCCAGTCGGTGAACCGTTGCGGATACAAACGGTTCATAAACTCATAACCGTCGTGACTGACGCGATTGCCACCGGCAAACAATCCCATCTGCCGCCACGTGTCCGGCAGCAGCACGGTCGGACTCAGCACCAGAAACACGAGGAACATGATCGCGAAGAACTTCAACAAACGCTTCTTACCCAGCCGCCAACGCGTCTCCGGCAGCTGTTGAAACATCCAGTAGTAACAGATGCTGATCGCGAACAAGTGCGGCACATACTTCGACGCCACCATCGCGCCATAACAAGCAGCGGTGGCCCAGTAGTACTTGTTCGGATTCTGATCGGTACTCTCCGCAACGCGCTGTCCACGCAACCAGAACACGTTCGCGAGTAAAAAGAAGAACAGCAGAAACGTGTCTTCTTTAGCGACGCGATTGAACCCGATCGCCGTCGGGTTAAAGGCCCACAACGCAGCCGCGATCAAAGCCACTTCGGCGCCGAAAAGTTCGGCGGCAATCAAGTAGATCAAAAGCGCAGTCAGCGCACCGGCGATCACGCCAGGCAAACGCAACGCGGTTTCCGGAGCGATCTGTTCACCCGGACCAACAAACGAGTTCCATTTCTCGGCGGCAATGATCGACGCGGTCTGCAGCGCCTTCATCAGCATCGGATGCTCGCCGTTCGTGCCCGTCAGGCCGCGCGTGCGATATTCGGCAACCGCGGTCAGCTTGTTGAGTTCGTCTTCGCTGAGGCCTTCGGCGCTGAGCCCGGTGACACGAAAGCCGAAGCCCGCCAGGATCAGGACGGCAAGTGCGACAAATATGAGTGTTCGGCTGTTTGTGAGAAGGCCACGTCCGGCAAACAACTCTGGCCTTAGACCAGCCGTGACGATCGCTTCAGCTCTTGCGGACAAATTCAGTTTCCCCTCAACAAAACGCGAGAGATTAGCGAAAACTTCGACTGAGTGTCAAAACCAACCGCCAAATCTGTGATAGAAAGAGAAGGTAAATGGCCCCGCCACAATCAGTAACCACGAATCCGACGCTCGCGCGGCGCCTCGGTCTCTTCGATGCCACGATGATCGTGATGGGTGGCATCATCGGCTCGGGCATTTTCATGAACCCGTCGGTCGTGGCGCTTCAGGTCCACACGCCGTTTCTGATTTTAGGCGCGTGGACCATCGGCGGCTTGTTCGCGCTCGCGGCCGGATTTATCTGGGCCGAACTCGCGTCGCGGCGGCCGGAAGTCGGCGGCCAATACGCATACTTGCGCGAGGCGTTTCATCCGGCGGTTGCTTTTCTTTACGGCTGGGTTTTGTTGTTGGTAGTGCAAACCGGGGGCATGGCCGCGGTCGCGGTTACGTTCTCGCGCTACTTCGTCGAATTGACGAACGCGCCAATCGGTTACTCGCAACTCGCCGCAATCATCCTCGCGCTCTTGACGATCATCAACTGTCTCGGCGTGCGCGCCGGCAGCACCGTGCAAAGCATTCTCATGGTGTTGAAGATCCTCGCGCTTGCTGCGCTCGTGATTTGCGGACTGCTGTTGACTCAACCCGCCAGCAATCCTTCGGAGATACTCGATAGACCACCTTCACTCGACTTGCTCACCGCATTCGGCGCGGCGCTCGTGCCGGTGATCTTCGCTTACGGCGGTTGGCAAACGGCTACGTTCGTCGCGAGCGAGATCAAAGAGCCGCGCAAGAACCTTCCACGAGGATTGATACTTGGGGTCACGGGCGTCGTTGTGCTTTATCTCGCCGCGAACGTCGTTTACATAATGGTGCTGGGAACTAACGGTCTCGCAAACTCGGCCGCGCCGGCGTCAGAAGTGATGCGCCAGGCGCTTGGCGACTTCGGCGCGCGCGCAATCGCCGCCGGCATCGCGATCTCGACCGTTGGCTTTTTGAGTCAAAGCATGCTGACTGCTCCGCGGGTCTATTTCGCAATGGCCCAGGACGGACTGTTCTTCAAGAGCGTCGGCACAGTGCATCCACAAACCCGCGCGCCGATCGTCGCGATCGCGTTGCAGGGTCTGCTGGCGATCGTGATCACGTATCTCGGCACTTACGAACGCATTCTCAACTACGTCGTTTCCGTCGACGTGATTTTCTTCGGACTCACCGCGTGTTGTATCTTCGTATTTCGCAAACGTGCACAAAACGATGAAGCCGGCGTGGTGAGAGTGCCCGGCCATCCGGTCACGACGCTGTTGTTCGCCGCGATCTGTTGGACGGTGGCCGTAAATACCGTTTACCGCTTTCCGGAAAACACGCTGATCGGTATGGCGATCATGCTCGCTGGACTACCGGCGTACTGGTTTTGGAAAGCCAAGAGAACAACTGGGAGCAACTGAATGAGCGCGGCGCGACAAGTCACGACTTCGTCTTACATGCATTGGGCCAAGACGCGATCGACTGCAAAGTTCAACCTGGCGACGAGTGGGATGCCGAACCTGAGTATCCGCGATCTGCGTGTGTCGCTTGACGATCTGGAGATTACCGATGGCGGTTACGGTTATGAGCCACTGATTACACGGATTGGCGAGCGATATCGCGTTGCGAAAGAGTCGATTGTGACGGCAGCCGGGACGACGTTTGCGAATCATCTCGCGATGGCGGCGCTGGTTAAGCCGGGCGATGAGGTGTTGTTTGAATCGCCTGCGTACGAGCCGATGCTGGCGACGGTTCGGTATCTCGGCGCGGACGTCAAACGCTTCACGCGGCGGTTTGAAGACGGGTTTAGAGCTTCACCGGCTGAAATCGAAAAGCACGTCACGTCCCAAACCCGACTGATTGTTCTCACGAACCTGCACAATCCGAGCGGCACTCTTACCGGCGACGCAACCCTGAAACAGATCGGCGAGATTGCGCGCAAGGTTGGTGCACGTGTGCTGGTTGATGAGGTCTACATCGAGACCTTGTTTGAAGAATCGCCGCGCACGTCGTTTCATCTCGGTAGTGAATTTGTTGTGACCAGCAGTTTGACGAAAGCGTTTGGGCTCAGCGGGCTGCGCTGCGGTTGGATCTTTG
>DASUPR010000546.1:0-4848 GCA_036281015.1 Pyrinomonadaceae bacterium | reverse complement strand
GTCTGAAATCTCCGCAGCGCGTTGGAGTTTGGCGATCCCCTCCTGCACCTGCTTGTCTTCGATCAGCAGAAAACCCTCATTGATCAGGTCTTCGAAGACCGGCCGGTCCATCGCGTGCGTATGGGCCAGAATCCGCAAACGCAGCTCATCGCGATGAACGCTCTCTTCCTGTTCGAGTGCATCGCGCTCGCAGCGCTCACTCCAGAGGCGTTCCAAACGCTCGGATTGGACCACGCCGTCTTCTTCCAAAAGCGAGATCAGCGCTCTCGTCAGCGACCGATCGAAGTAAGCGTTCTGCGCGTAACGCAACAGCAGATCGAGACTGCGTTCCAGACGTTCCGCCAGACGCGCGGTCCGGTTTTCCGCCGCGGAAATACGTTCGAGCAGGTGTTCGTCAGTTGAAATAGTTGCCGAGCCGGCTTCAAACCGCGAAGAAGTGGGCTCGACGACGATCATCAATCGCGTCCCACAACGAGAACAGAATTCCTGTCCCAGCGGATTCGGAGCCAGGCATTTTTGACAGTAATGAGAGATGTTAGGGGCCATCTTTGTATGCAGCTTTAGTACTCGTAAAACCCACGCCCGCTCTTTCGTCCTAACCACCCGGCGTCCACGTAACGCTTGAGCAGCGGGCACGGTCTGTATTTCGGATCTCCGAGCCCCTCGTATAACACATTCATGATAGCGAGGCATACGTCGAGACCGATAAAATCCGCTAAAGTCAGCGGTCCCATGGGGTGGTTCATTCCGAGTTTCATTATCCCGTCGATACTTTCGCGCGTCGCTACGCCCTCGTACAGAGTAAAAATCGCCTCATTGATCATGGGCATCAGCACGCGGTTTGACACAAATCCGGGCGAATCCTGACAGTCGAGCGCGATTTTGTCCAACTTCTCCGAAAGCGTGCGAACGCGTTCGTAAGTCTCGTCGGACGTCGCCATGCCGCGAATGACTTCGACGAGCTTCATCACCGGTACGGGATTCATGAAGTGCATACCGATGACTTTTTCCGGCCGATTGGTTGCGGCGGCGAGTTTCGTGATCGAAATCGATGACGTGTTCGAAGCAAGGATCGCGTCAGGCGGCGTGATCCGATCGAGAGCCTTGAAAACTTCGGTTTTAATCGCGAGGTTTTCAGTTACCGCTTCAACAACGAAGGCGGCTTCGCTAAAAAGCGAGAAGTCCGTGGTACTGCGAATCCTCCCCACAATCCGCTCTTTGTCATCTGCTGAAATCCTTTCCTTGTCGACGTCACGCTGAAGGCTTTTGCCAATTGCAGCTAAACCTCGCTCAATAAACTCGTCGCGGACATCCTGCAGGATCACGCTGTAGCCCGCGCGCGCCGCGACTTGCGCAATTCCATTACCCATCGTGCCCGCACCGACTACACCAATCACTTCACTCACTCGATTCTCGTCTCCTTTATCTTTCAACAGCTAAAGCAACCGCATTACCACCACCGAGACACAGCGCCACAACCGCACGATGCGCATCACGCCGCTTCAACTCGTACAGAACGGTCGTCAACAAACGCGACCCCGATTGTCCAATCGCATGGCCCAACGCCACCGCGCCGCCGTTGACATTGACCTTTTCCGGATCGAGTCCGAGCTCGCGCGTAACCGCAACCGCCGCCACCGAGAACGCCTCGTTCAACTCAAACAGATCAACTTCACTCGCGGACCAGCCCGTCTTCTTGAACAACTTCCGCACCGCCTCAACCGGCGCCATCATCACCAACCGCGGCTCAACACCGGCCGTCGCCTGGCCCACGATCCGGCCCATCGGCTCAACGCCAAGCTCACGCGCGCGACGCATGGAAGTTACGACCAACGCCGACGCGCCGTCATTCACACTCGGCGCATTACCCGCCGTGACTGATCCTTCCGGCTTGAACGCGGGCTTCAGCTTCCCGAGCCCTTCAACCGACGTGTCTTCACGAACAGTTTCGTCAGTATCGAACACCAGAGCGGCGCCCTTCTTCTGCGGAATCTCCACCGCCACGATCTCATCCTTGAACTTGCCCGCTTTGATCGCCGCCGCCGCTTTGCGATGCGAGTTTGTCGCAAACTCGTCCTGCTCGGCGCGGCCGATCTTGTACTCGTCGGCAACAACTTCACCGGTGCAGCCCATGTGGTAATTCTCAAACGCGCACCATAGACCGTCGTTGATCATCGAATCGATCAGTTCGCCATTTCCCAAACGGTAACCTTCGCGCGCTTTCGGAATCAGGTACGGCGCGTTGCTCATCGACTCCATTCCGCCCGCAACAACGATCTCGGTGTCGCCGAGCTGAACGCCCTGCGCCGCCAACATCACGGCTTTTAGACCCGAACCGCAGACCTTGTTCACGGTCACCGCGGAAACCGTATTCGGCAGTCCGCCATTCAAAGCAGCTTGCCGCGCGGGGTTTTGGCCCAGGCCCGCCTGGATCACGCAGCCCATAATCACTTCGTCAACATCTTCAGGCTTCACACCCGCACGCTTTACCGCTTCGCGGACCACAATCGCGCCCAGTTGGGGCGCTGAAAATCCCTTCAGCGCACCGAGAAATTTCCCGACAGGCGTGCGCGCCGCGCTGATAATTACCGCTTCGTTCAGTTCCGGCATTTCAAACTCCCTTATGTTAGACTTGCTCCGATATTAGACTTTCTTTCGCTATTCATAAAGCATGCAAGCACTGATTCTGGCCGGGGGTAAAGGTACGCGCCTTCGCCCGTTAACGGTTTACACACCAAAACCAATCGTTCCCATCTGCAATCGCCCGTTTCTGCTTTACCAGATCGACACGCTAAGACGCGCTGGTATCGTCGACATCACCCTGTCGCTTTCGTATCAGCCAAACAAGATCGAACAACTGCTCGGCGACGGTTCGGACTTCGGCGTAAAACTAAAATACACCGTAGAGCCGCAGCCGATGGGAACTGCCGGCGCTTACAAGTTCGCCGAAGATCTGATTCGCGAACCAACGGTCGTTTTTAACGGCGACATCCTGACGGATCTCGATCTCAAAGCCGTCATTCGGGAACACAACGAACGCCAGGCGACCGCGACGATCGTACTAACGCCGGTTGAAAATCCGCAAAGCTACGGTCTCGTGGAAACCGAAAAGGACGGCGCGATTCGCCGCTTTCTCGAGAAACCAAAACCCGACGAGATCACCTGCAACACGATCAATGCGGGCACCTACATTCTCGAACCAAAAGTGCTCGACTTCCTGCCTGCGGGCGAGAACTATTCGTTTGAATACGGACTCTTTCCCGATCTGCTGAAACGCAAAGAACCGTTTTATGCGCACATTCCGCCGCGCACGTACTGGATCGACATCGGCACGCCCGAGCGTTATCTCCAGGCGCACGCGGATTTGCTCGCGAATCGCGTCGCTCGAATTCACGTTAAAGAGCGCCGCGGGCAGTTTGACGCGGCCACAGTCGCGGAGATCGACGACCTTTCGATGATCGGCGACGACTGTCAGATCAAACCGGGCGCGCAGATTATCAATTCCGTTCTCGGCCCGGGTTGTTTTGTCGAGGAACGCGCGCGTGTTGAGAATTCAGTGATCTGGCCGCACACACGCATCGCTACGACAGCGACGATTGTCGGTTCGATCGCGGGCCGTGGTTGTCACATCGGGCGTTCGGCCGTGGTTGGACCAGGTAGCGTGCTGGGAGACAAAACTTCGCTGACGGATTACACGATCACCGGAGGCCGAACCGAGTGACCGACTCGCCGGTGCAGATCAAGTTTGGCACAGACGGCTGGCGCGCGATCATCGCGCGCGAGTTTACGTTTCTGAACGTCGAGCGCGTCGCGCAGGCGTATGCCGATTTGTTGACGCGTGAAGCCGGTGAGGGGCGTAAGCCGTTTGTCGTGATCGGCTTCGACCGCCGGTTTTTATCGGAGAAGTTTGCGGCGCGTACGGCTGAAGTGATGGCCGGCAACGGGTTTCAGATCGCGTTGTTCATGGAGGCACAGCCGACGCCGTTGATTTCGTGGGCCGTGAAGGACCTCGGCGCCACGGGCGGCGTGATGATCACGGCGTCGCACAATCCCGCAAACTTCAACGGCTTCAAGATCAAAGCACCGTGGGGTGGAAGCGCGTCGCCGGAAACGACTCGCGCTGTCGAACAGCTCGTCGACGCGAACGCGCCGAAAAAAGCCACAGTCGCTGACGATGGTCATCAACTGCTCGACGCTCCCATCACTCGTTATCGCGAACAGATCGCGTCATACATCGATCTCGAAAGATTGAAAAGCGCGAGCGGACAAGTGATCGTCGATCCGATGCACGGTTCGGCCGGCCGCTGGGTTGAAAGTTTTTTGAGTGGCGGCACGTTGGCGGTCGAAACGATCCGCGACTATCGCGACCCGCTGTTTGGCGGCGTCAATCCGGAACCAATCGATCAGAACCTCGCGCCGTTGAAGCAACGCGTTGTGGAAACGAACGCGCTAGTGGGTCTGGCAACAGACGGCGACGCCGATCGCGTCGGCGCCGTTGACGAACGCGGCCGCACGATGACGATGCACGACGTCGTGCCGTTGCTGTTATTACATCTCGCGCGCAACCGAAAGATGACGGGCTCCGTTGTCGTGACGGTTTCGCAATCAGTTTTGACGAAACGCATCGCGCACGCGATGGGCCTCAAGGTCTACGAAACGCCGATCGGTTTCAAGTACATCGCCGACCTGATGCTGAAGGAAGACATCTTGCTCGGCGCGGAAGAGTCGGGCGGCATCGGCGTGAAGGGCCACATCCCCGAACGCGACGGCGTGCTGAATTCACTGCTCTTTCTCGAAGCGATCGTCAGCGCCGGTAAACCGCCGTCGGAGATGCTTGCGGATCTGCAT
>DASUPR010000545.1:0-4586 GCA_036281015.1 Pyrinomonadaceae bacterium | reverse complement strand
GTTACCGCCGATGATGTCGTTCGTCGAAACGAAGTTGAACGGCGTGTTCAGATCCAGCGCCGGCTTTTTGTCGTACCAGCGCTGCGGCAGGTTGTATGGGAACTGCCGTTTGAACTGCTCAGAACGTGCAAACAATCCACCGAGCGTGGTGAACGGCGGCACCTTCTTGCCGTTTTCCATGTAGCCCGCGACAGTGCCGTACGACAGGCGCAGCGTGAACGTCGCGTCGGGATAAAGGTCCGTGCCTTCAGTCTCGAACAACGCGCGAGCGATCTTCGCGTAGTTCGCACGTTCGACACCGGTCACTTCACTCTCGAATCGCTTGCGCAACTCTCGTGCTTTGGCATCGACTTCACGCGCGACCAGGATCATCGGATCGGTCGAGTCCTCGATCGCGTTCGCGCCACCGGCGGCCAGTTCTTTGCGATAAGCAGGATCCTTCAGCTTCGTGCCCGTGATCAACTCGACGGCACGTGCTTCAGGCGTCTTGCCGGCAAGCACTTGCTTCACGAGCGGATTGTCAGCGCCGAGCAGTTCGACCATGAAATTCAGCGAGTCGGTGAGTTTCAGCTTCTCGAAGTCTTCGTGAATCGGAGCGGGCGAATAGAGCGCGAGCTCCAGCGAAGCGCGGCGAGCGTCAGTGTATTCGAGCAGACGTTCGGCGTTTGGTTTTTGATTTTCAGCCGCCAACCGAACGAGCGTACGCGCGAAGGTGAAAAGTGTGCTGTTGAAACCACCGGATTGCTCGAAGATGCGACGCTCGCGAATGTAAGTCGGATACGTCTGATGCGCTTTGGCAATTGCGTCCCACGCATCGCCGTACATCTTCTGACGTTCCGGGTTTGCAGCGATCGCCTTGCGCAGCGCGTCTTCCTCTTTCTGCTTACGGGCCAACAACGACGGATCTTTCAAACCGGCGAGTTGCCCACGATAAACCTTCAGACCGTTCTGCACGCTGTTCAGTTCGCTTTGTGCCTGGCGGGTCTGCTCTTCGCCCATTGCCATGTATTTCTTGAGCACGGCTTCGCGCCGTTCCAGCAGGCGAATAATGATCGGAATGCTCGTGTCGCGCAGTTGGGTAAGATGCGCGACGGTGTTCAGGCGCGAGGTCGAACCCGGGTGGCCGGTCACGAACACCAGGCTTCCCTCTTTGGGACCTGCGGTGGACCACTTGAAATAGCTCTCGGGATGCACTGGCTGGTCGTTTTCGTAAACGCGGACCAGCGCCATGTCGATGTTGAAACGCGGGAAGTTGAAGTTGTCCGGATCGCCACCGAAGAACGCGGCCTGAAACTCAGGCACGAACACCAGGCGCACGTCGGTGTACTTTTTGTAGCGATAGAGATTGTATTGACCACCCTGATAGAGCGTCACGACGTCGGAACGCAGACCAGTCGCTTTCGACGACTCCCCTTCGATCTTCGAGATCTCTGCACGCCGTGCGGCAAATGCCTCGGCATCGGTGGTGCCCGCTTTCGCTGCGCCGTTGACCCGTGACGTGACGTCTTCAATGCTCATCAACACGTTCAACTCGAGGCTCGGCGCTTTGATCTCTTCAGCTCGCGTCTTCGCAACAAAACCTTCCTTCGCTAAATCTTTTTGCGGCGTGCTGACTTCGCCCACGATGTCTTCGACGATGTGATAGTTGGTCAACACCAAACCATCCGGCGAGACAAACGAACCGGAACCGCCGTTGTTGAACCTGACCGATGCGAGTCGAACCTTGTTCAACCATTCGTCGGTAACTTCGAACCCGTACTTTTTCTTAATCTCGGCTCGCGGAACGTTATTGAACGGCCACATTCCCTCGTCGGCGAGGGCCGTAACGTGGAGCGTTGATAGACTAAAGAGCGCCAGTAAAAGCGCCGCCAGGAATCTTCTTGATTTCATCGACTAATCCTCGAGAGTAGTAGTTGCAGGAGACGATCTTAGAGCGCAGAACCGTCGAATTAGATGCCCATTGGCACGCAGACACACAAAAACGTAAACCCGCGAGGGTTAATAGTCAAATCGTGAAGGTGTGAAGTTGCGCTGCTGCTGAATCAGCTAGCGCGTGGTTGAGGTTTTACTCGCCTGCTCGGGGCGAACGACCGGTTTACTCGTCACCTCGCTGCCACACTGGCGGCAGGTATACCGATCTTCGTTTTGCGCTGCCGGGACTAACCACAAACAACCGCACGACTGGCACAGAATCGTAGAGCCCAGCAGCCACTCGTTGAATCTAATCTGCTTTTCGACCCTCATGGAATTACCCCCAAACGTTCGCGCGGTATTTGAATACGAGAGCTGAGTCTTTTAAAGGACAAACTACGCGTTAGTTTCATCAAAATGTGTTGGCTTCGTCGCGAAACTTTTGACGGGTAAGCCGACAAAAGATTGGTTGACCTACACGCGTTCGCGCCTCACAATCACGCGCATGCGCAGAGTGCCTCGCATTAATCAATTTTCGCGTTCGTTGCTTGTCGAGTGGCGCAGGCTGAAACTCCCAACTGCAAACGACACCGTAGTCGTCGGCGTTTCGGGCGGCGCCGACTCGACTGCTTTGCTGCTCGCCCTGCACGAGCTCAGATCCGCCGGCAAGCTCTACACAAACATCTGTGTCGCGCACCTCGATCACAAGCTGCGAAAAACCAGCAGCCAGGACGCGCGGTGGGTTTCGGCATTGGCGGCGAAGCTCGGTTACGAGTGCGTCATCGGGCGCGCCAAAGTCGCCGAGCTGGCTCGCGCCAACCACGACAATCTCGAGCAAGCCGCACGGCAGGCGCGCTACGCGTTTCTCGAGCGCACCGCCAAACGGAAGGGCGCTCACTACGTTCTCACCGCGCACACGATGGACGACCAGGCCGAGACCGTGCTCATGCGACTGATGCGCGGCAGCGCAGGCGCGGGACTCGGCGGTATGGAAGCAATGCGCCCACTCGCCGGCAATGCTTCAATTCAGCTCGTTCGCCCACTGCTCTGGGCACGCCGCAGCGACACCGAATCATACTGCCGCTTGCGCAAAGCGGAGTACCTCGTCGACGAGATGAACTCCGATTCAACACTCTCTCGCGTACGCGTCCGCCAACAGCTCCTGCCGCTGATGCAGTCGTTCAATAACCGGATCGTCGAAGCGCTGTCTCGCACGGCCGCCCAGTTGCGTGAGGATCGCGCGGTACTTTTCACCGACTCGGACGAACTGTTGCAACGGGCGTCGCTCGCAGACGACGACGATGAAACCAAAGCGCCGCCTTTGAACGTAAAGCTCCTGGCCAATGAGCCGCCGGCTTTGCGCCGGCGCGCTTTGCGACAGTGGCTGTCCCAGGCGAGAGGAAGCGCGCGACGGCTGGAGATGGTTCACCTGCTGGCGGTGGAAAAGTTGCTGGAAGGCAGCGCGGGTGGCCGAACCGTTGAATTACCGGGCGGAGGAAGAGTCAGACGAGTCAAAAACCGGCTGGAATTTGAGCCCAAAACCAATTAAAAACGGGGCATTCAAACTTTATAGTCAAAAGGCCACGATGCCGCGCTCCGCGGTGTTACTATCGCAGGCAGCTTGGGCGCAACGAGAAGTCGCACATGTGCATCGTAAAGATTCGATTTGAGCCCGGTTTTCGGGCTGGACAGCGACAAATGAGGCTCCGATAAGTTATTATCGCGGGCCGGAGGCGTTAATGAATTTGAGTTCTACTGCTAGACAGATCGTTTTTTGGCTCCTGATCATCGCAGGAGCTCTTTTGCTCTATAAGCTCGTCAACCCGCGAGGCAACAGCTACCAGACCGTCGATTTGACCAAGATGGATCAGTTGATCCAGAGCGGCAACCTGAAATCGCTAGTGGTCAAACAGAGCGAAAGCGTCGCGATCGACAGCAACAATACGGAATACCGCGCAGCTCTATCCAACGAACAGGCCAAGGCTGAACTGCTCAAATCCGCGCGCGAGATGGTGAACGGAAAACCACGAGTTCTGAAGGTTGAGGAAGAATCGAGCGCGAGTTTCATCTGGCCCATGCTGATAACGTGGGCGCCGCTGTTGTTCATTATCGCCATCTGGATTTTCATGTTGCGGCAGATGCAGTCGGGCGGGAACAAGGCGTTATCGTTCGGGAAGTCCCGTGCGAAATTGCTGAACAACCAACAGAAGCGCGTCACGTTTAAGGACGTTGCCGGCGTTGAAGAGGCGAAGGAAGAGCTTCAGGAAATCATCGAATTCCTCAAGGAACCGCAGAAGTTTCAAAAGCTCGGCGGACGTATTCCCAAGGGCGTTTTGATGATGGGACCGCCGGGAACGGGCAAGACTTTGTTGGCCCGCGCGATTGCGGGCGAAGCAAACGTTCCCTTCTTCTCGATTTCAGGTTCTGACTTCGTCGAGATGTTTGTGGGCGTGGGCGCGTCGCGTGTTCGCGACCTGTTCGAACAGGGTAAGAAGAATGCGCCCTGCATCATCTTCATCGACGAAATCGATGCGGTGGGCCGTCATCGTGGCGCCGGTCTTGGCGGCGGTCACGACGAGCGCGAACAGACGTTGAACCAGTTGCTGGTCGAGATGGACGGCTTCGAGTCGAACGACGGCGTGATCCTGATCGCTTCGACAAACCGTCCGGACGTG
>DASUPR010000544.1:0-22637 GCA_036281015.1 Pyrinomonadaceae bacterium | reverse complement strand
AACGTCCGGGCGGAAGCGAATCAACATTTGCGGTGTTGTCTGGCCGCTGATGCCGCGATTGAGGTAAGGCTTGCCGGGAAAGAAGCCGCCGTGAACGGGATCGTCCCACGAGTCGGTGATCGAGTCGCCCATGAAGACGACGCGCTGTTCGTTCTTTTCGGGTGGCGCGACGTTCTTGTTGGCTTCGCCGTAGCGGGCGAGGTTGGGCCAGTCGTTCTTGCAGTCGTTGACCAGGCTTTGGCCAGGTGCTGAGGCAAGGGATAAAAACAGGGCAAAGCCAAATGCGATTGTGCGAAACATAGGTTCTCCTAAGCGCGTGTCCGCCAGCGATCGATCGCCACGGCGACGACGATGATCGCGCCGATGATGATCTCCTGGATGTAGTTGGGCCAACCGATCTGCTGGCAGCCGTTTCGTAAGAACGCCATGATCAGCGCGCCGATCATCGAACCGACAATGCTGCCCTCGCCGCCGTTCAAACTGCCGCCGCCGATCACGACGGCCGCGATGATGTCCAACTCCGAACCGGCTGCGACTGTCGGATCGCCCTGGCGTAAACGCGACATCTGCATCACGCCTGCTAATCCGAAGAGCAGTCCGGCGAGTCCGTAGATCCACACCTTCAAACGATCGGTCGCGATGCCGCACGCACGCGCCGCGGCTTCGTTTGACCCGAGCGCAAAGACGCGCCGGCCAAACACCGTGTTGCGCAAGATGATGGCCGCGCAGATCGCGAGCACGATTGTGATCCAAACACCGGGCGCGACGAGCAGCCACGGCGGATCGGGAAACATCACGAGCAACTCGTTCAGCCACGTGCCGGGCATGTTCACGGTCTGTTGATTTGCGAGCCACTTCGCGATGCCGCGCGCAACGCCGAGCATGCCGAGCGTCGCGATGAACGGCACCACTTTCAAACGCGTGATCACCAAGCCGTTCACGACGCCAACCAAACCACCCACCGCGATTCCGGCAGCTAAAGCCGTGGTTGGCGAGAAGCCCGCGTTGATCGCGAGTGCAGTAACAACGCCGGTCAAAGCGATCGTCGACCCCACGGCGAGGTCGATGCCACCGCTGATGATGATCATCGTCATACCGATCGCGCCGATCGCCACGATGACCGTCTGTGAAAGAACAATGCGCAGATTATTCGGCGACAGAAACCGCGCCGGCGTATCCATCAACAACGAAAAAATCGCAATCACCAACAACAGCCCCAGCACCGGCCCGACGCGGTTCAGAAGTCTCTGCCACGGACTAACACCGATAACACGGACCAGGTCTGTGTTGCTCTGTGAAAATTCGTGGCTCATTTTAGATACTGGTCCAACGGCGGGTGCAGGAGCTCGTTCACTTCAGGTGACGACATGTTTTCTTTCGTGACCAGCATAACGCCCGTGTCGATCCGGTCAGCGACAGGTTTGCCCAAGAGGCTTTCGACCATCGTCTTCACGCCGAGGTAGCCCATGTTGAATGGGTTCTGGACCACGATGCCGTGCAACTGCCCGGCGTTCAGTGCGTCGATGAATTGCTGGCTCACGTCAAACCCGACAAAGGAAACTTTACCGGCTTTGCCGATGTCCTGAAGCGCCAGCAACATCCCCGCGGTCGACGATTCGTTCGGCGTGAAAATCCCCTGCACTTCATCTCCATAACGATTCAACAGGTTCTCCGACGCGCGCTTCGCAGTGTCGCGCGTCGCGCCGGCGTACTGATCCGTCGAGACCAATTCGATCTCCGGAAACTTCTGTTTGATCGTGTCGATAAAACCGGCTTCTCTTTCACTCGTGCTCGCCGATCCTTCCGCGTAACGCAAGACGAGCACTTTGCCTTTGCCGTTGAGCAGTTGGCCCATGCGCTCGGCAGCGAGCGAGCCGCCTTTGCGATTGTCAGTCGCCACGAAGCTCACGAAGTCTTTCGATTGCAAACCGGAGTCGATGATCACGGTCGGCACGCCCGCGCGTTTCGCATCGCTGACCGGACGCGCAAGCGCGCGATCGTCAAGCGGCGCGAGCACGATGCCGTTCACACCCTGCGCGGCGAATCCTTCGACGACCTGGATCTGCTGCTCGCGATCGTCTTCGCGCAACGGGCCTTTCCAAATGACCTCGACGTCCGTGCCCAGCGACGTGAGCTCAGCCGCGGCCTTGTTGCTGCCCGCGTGAATACTCTTCCAGAATTCGTGCGTCGTGCCTTTCGGAATCACCGCGATAGTCAGTTTCTTGCCCGCGGTTGGAGCTTCGGCCTTGGTACAACTCAGGGCGGCAACGGCGAGTAGGATCAAGAACAACGTTAAGAGAGTTTTGCGCATGTCAGTTTTCCTGTTCCGCAACAACGGGATTTCCTAAACCTCCCATGCCTTCAATCAAGACTTCCATTTCATCGCCCGGCTTCAGAAACACCGGCGGCTTGCGTGCGAAGCCGACGCCGGGCGGAGTGCCGGTCGCGATCACGTCGCCGGGCTCGAGCGTGATCGACTCGGAGATGAATTCAATCAACCGCGGCACACCGAAGATCAACTGGTCCGTGCTTGAGTCCTGCATGATCTCGCCGTTCAGAGTCAATTTGATCGAGAGCCTGTGTGGGTCGGGGATCGTATCAGTGGTGACAATCGCCTGGCCCATCGGCGCAAACGTGTCGCACGATTTTCCACGCTGCCACTGCCCATCGGCAAACTGAAAGTCACGCGCGGTGACGTCGTTGAAGGCAGTGTAGCCGAGCACGTAATCGTTAGCGCGATCGGCGCTGACATTCTTCGCGCGGTGGCCGATTACGACAGCTAATTCGGCTTCATAATCAACTTGTTGGCTCGTCGCCGGGATCACGACCGGTTCGCCGGGCGCGATCACCGCGCTGGAGAACTTTGAAAACACGACCGGCTTTTCCGGCAGCGGCATGTTGCTTTCTTTCGCATGGTCGCGGTAGTTGAGACCGATACAGATCAGTTTGCCGGGACGCGGCACGGGTGCGAACCAGTACGCGTCTCTCGCCGGAACGAGCCAGCCGTTTTGCTTTGCCAGGTCGAGTTCATTGATGTCGCGGTCGATGCTGTCGAAGATCTCGCGTGCTTTCTGAAACCATGGACCATCCATGTCAAACCAGGACAGGGGATTTGACGGACGGTCGGAGGGATTGAAGAGACGTTCGCAGTCGAGGCGATAGCCGGTGTCGCGGCCGGCGTGGGAGAGGATGATGCCCATGCGCGGCGTTTTCCAGTCTGATTCCTCGGTGGCGAAAGAGATGATGTTCATTTACGCGTTTTGATTGATGATGACGTAAAGCTCCTGCGGGCCGTGTACGCCGATGGCGAGTGTTAGCTCGATGTCGGCGGTGCGCGATGGGCCAGTGATGAACGTGATCGCCGGGCTTAGTTCTTCGCCGCTTTGCAATGCCGCAAGAGTTTCGCCCAAGGTCGTGTAGATTCGCGAGGCGTCGAGAATCGCGATGTGTACTGGCGGGACGAGCGACACGAGCCTGTTTCGATCCACAGATGAATCGAGTACCAGCGTGCCCGTTTCCGCAATTCCGGCCTGCGCGCTCGTGACACCGACCTCCGATTTAAACAGATCTGAGCGCGGTTCATCCGGGGACGCAATTTTCTTCCCTTCGGTGAGACGCTTCACTGTCTCTTCGACTTCAGCGCCACTGTTAACGACGATGCAATTGCCGTCCACCAATTCCAGATTCTGCTTGAAAAGCTGGACGACCTCGGGCACGGCCTTCTTGGACGGGAATTCAAACAGATCCATTTTGATCTGTGGTTCACTACTCATAGCCAAGTGCGTGCGGATGGAGCGCAGAATCTCAGCGCGTGCGTCGCCAGTGTTCACGAAAACTCTCCGCTTCTATGTGGCGCAGATCGCGCCCGGTGGTCCATGCCCGAACCGGCAGCTTGAACCAGCGTTGAAAAAGCCGCGCGGCAATCGCCGTCTTCTCGTAAAGCTTCGGCCGCGTCATGATCGCCGCCCACAACTTGAACGCGAGTCGTTCTTTTCGGCGGCCGCTCGGTTGTTTCTCGCTGATCTCTCCGCGAAGGTGCAGCAACAGTCGCGGAATGTCGATCTTCACGGGACACACTTCGCGGCACGCGCCGCACAAACTCGACGCGTACGGCAACTGCGCCGCCTTCTGAATTCCCATCAACTGCGGCGTGATCACCGACCCAATCGGCCCCGGATAAACCGAACCGTACGCGTGACCACCGATCTGCTGGTACACCGGACACGAATTCAAACAAGCGCCACAACGAATGCACGCCAGCGATTGCCGCGTAACCGGATGGGCCAACATTCGCGAACGCCCGTTGTCGAGCAGGACGATGTGAAACTCCTCCGGTCCTTCATCACTCGCGTTGCGCTTCGTGCCCGTGATGAACGACTGATAGGTGCTCAACGCCTGGCCCGTGCCCGAACGCGGCAGCAGTTTCAAAAACACGTCGAGGTCGGCAAAACGCGGCAACAACTTTTCGATCCCCATCACCGCGATGTGCGTGCGCGGCAAACTGGTCGTCAAACGAATGTTTCCTTCGTTCTCGACGATCACGATCGTGCCCGTCTCGACGATGCCGAAGTTCACGCCGCTGATACCGACGTCCGCAGTGGCGAATCTTTCACGCAATGTTACGCGCGCCGTGCTGGTTAGTTCGCCGACGTCGTCGGTGGGCGGCATGCCCAATTCGGTCGTAAACAATTCCGCGACCTGACGCTTCGTTTTGTGGATCGCGGGCGCGATGATGTGCGACGGAGTTTCATCCGCGAGTTGAATGATGTACTCGCCGAGATCGGTCTCGACCACCTGCATGCCCGCGCGTTCGAGCGCCGCGTTCAGATGAATCTCCTCCGTCGTCATGCTCTTGCTCTTGACGACGTTGCGCGCGCCGCGCTCTGTCGTCAGGCGAGTAATGATCGCATTCGCTTCCGCCGCATCGCGCGCCCAATGAACCTTCGCGCCGCGATTCTCAACATTCGTCACAAACGTTTCGAGGTAGCGATCGAGATGCAGCAACACTTCATCCTTGATCGCGCGCGCCTGGCTGCGCAGTTCCTCCCAGTTGCTCAGACTCGCCGCGGCTTCGCGCCTCTTGATGCCGAAGATCGTCGTCGCGTGACGCAGCGCGCCGCGCAACTGCGCGTCGCCAAGCGCAGCCTTCGCATTCTCCGCAAATGTTTCACTGCTCAACTGGTTCATGTCTGGTTCAGCAACTCCGCGAGGTGCATCACGCGAACGTTCGATCCCTTGCGCGACAACCGCCCGCCAATCTGCATCAAGCAACTCGCGTCGCCTGAAACGACCGCCTGCACACCCGCACGTTCAATCGCTTCGATTTTCTGATCGAGTATCGCCAACGAGATCTCCGGATACTTCACCGAGAACGTGCCGCCGAACCCGCAACACGATTCGGCGTCATCGAGTTCGACAAACTCGGCGCCGCGCACATTACGAATCAATGTTCGCGGTTCGGTCTTGATGTTCAGATCGCGCAAACCATGACACGCATCATGCCACGTTAACCTGCCCTGCCACCTCGCGCCGACGTCCTCGATCTCGAGCACGCGGATCAGAAACGAACTGAGTTCATGTGTTCGAGCTGCAATGGCTTGAGCACGTATGCGCCAGGACGGATCATCGCTGAACAAATCGGCGAAGTGATGGACCATCGCCGTACACGATCCCGACGGGCTTACGATCGCGTCTGCGTTGCTCTCTTCAAAAACTTCGATGAATCGTTTGGCAACCTGCCGCGCCTCGTTGCGATACCCGGTATTGAACGCAGGCTGTCCGCAGCACGTCTGCCGATCGTCAAACTCAACTTCACAACCAACGCGCCGCAGCACCGCAACCGAGCTCGTCCCGATGCTGCTCCAGAGTTGATCGACAAGACACGTAACGAAGAGGGAAACCTTCATCTCGGCTCACAACACGACAACACCTTTGACGTAATCTTCCGAACGAATCTCACTCGCAAGCGCCTTCTCGACGTCAGCTAACGAATGGTAACGATGCGTGATCAGCGGTTGGACGTCGATCTTATCCTGCTCGATCAAGCTCAACGCGCGCGTGTAAACAGAGGGCCGTCCGTCCGCTTCAAAACCACCCGACGCGCCTGCGGAACTCACCAGCACCGGCTCTTTGAAAAGTATGCTGCTGAGCACGCTGACGTCCGCGCCCGAATGACCATGCCCGTAAAGCAGCACAGTCGCCTGCTTGCAAATCAATCCCGGAATGCTACGAAAGACTTTGCCGGAACCGGAAGCTTCGATCAGATACTCGACGCCTTTGCCTCCTGTGTAGTCACGCACCGCTTCAACCAAATCCTCGCCGACGTCGATGGCTTCACTCGCGCCAAAGTTTTTGCCGAGCTGTCGTTTGTGTTCGTGCGGATCGCTGACGATCAGCAAGCCTTCGTAACCGAGCACGTTTCGTAAGTATTGAGTGAACAGCAACCCCGCGGGACCAGCGCCGCATATTAACACGCTGCGAACGCGCGCATCGGCGGTGGGCGCGTTAATCCCGTGGCGCGTGCGTGTTTTCGCGACCGTGTCAGACGAGTGAATGATGCAGCCAAGCGGCTCAGCCAGCGCCGCCGCAGCGGGCTCGATCGGCGCCGTGATCCTGACGACGTTCACCGCGGGCACGGCGATAAACTCCGCGAGCCCGCCGGGCAGACCGGTGATTCCGTGTTCGCGATAGAACTCACACTGATGAGAGTTTCCGGTCGCGCAGTACTCACACAGCACTTCGCGGCGGCGGCTGACGCAGTTCAAACCCTGATCGATAACGACGCGATCGCCGGCCTTGAGATCCTCGATCGCGCTCCCTGCTTCTTCGACCACGCCGCAGATCTCGTGTCCGAGGATCTGCGGCTGGACGGTGAGCGGGATTGGCTGATCGTATTCGTTGGTGTTGTAGTTTGCGTGCCCAGCAAAGATGTGTACGTCAGTGCCGCAGAGTCCAACGGCAGTTGTTCTAACCAGCACTTCGTAAGGCGAGATCGCAGGACGCGGGACGTCGCGCACTTCGAGCCGCCGCACGTCGCATAACACACTCGCTTTCATCGTGCTGGTCATGTGAGATCGCTCGTGTCGAGACGATCGGCGTCGCGCAGTTCGGCGAATCGCTTCTTGCACGTCGGCACCTGAAGCCCCGCAAGGTGAATCACGCGCGGAGCGTCGGATTCTCGCAGCGCCGACAACACGGCAGCGCCGTCTGTGATATCACCGGTAACGAACCGAACACGCGTCACATCCTCGGCCGTCATGATCGCACTCAGTCGCCGCGAGTCGTCGCTACGATCAAAAACAACCGCTTCATCACCACGTTCGATCAACGTCTTGACGATCCACGACCCAATGCATCCTTGCGCGCCGGTAATGAAGTATTGCTCACCCATGTTTACAGGTACTTTTCCCAGTGGGAAAGTATCGTGCGGAGCTCGTCCAATTCTTCCGGTGTGACGTTCACGAGCGGCGGCCTCACCGGCCCGCCATTCAAACCAACCATGTCCATCAGCGCCTTCATCGCCGACACTTCATAACCACGCCGCCGCGCACGCAGCGCGAACAGCGGAATCACACTGGTCTCCAACAACTCCGCCAGCGCTTCACCATCGTCAGCCGCCGCAAGCTCGTGCAGCTTCAGCGACAGCGCAGGCGCAACCGCGGCGATGCTCGAACTGAACGCGCGAATGCCCGTGCTGTAATACGCGCCAACCAGATCGTCACCCGCGCCGCCAATCCAAACCAAACGCTCGCCCACCTGATGCCTGATCGACTGAAGCTGACGAATGTCGCCCTGACCGTCCTTCCACGCGACGAGATTCTGAATCGCCGTCAGTCGTTCAACCATCGCGGGATTGACCCTGACCCAATCGCGACCGTAAATGATCAGCCCCAAACGCGTGGCCGCGGCGATCGAACGGTAGTACTCAAACAAACCGTCGTCATCCGCCTGCGAGTAATATGGCGGAAAAACGAGAATGCCATCGGCGCCGGCCTTCTCCGCAGCCTGGACCATCTCGATTGCGATCCGTTGACCAAAACCGACACCCGCAATCACCGGCACACGATCTTCAACCGCGAGGGCGGTCAGTTCGATCACGCGCAAGTACTCCGCGGGCGTCAACGAATAAAGCTCGCCGGTGCCGCCGGCAGCGACAATCGCCGAGATCGGATACTCGAGCAACTTGTTCAGGTTCTGATGCAGCCCCGGCAGATCGAGCGAGAGATCGTCCTTGAAGGGCGTGATCGGAAACGCGATCACGCCGGAAAGTTTTGTGCGGAGTGTGTTGGGGTGCATTCGCTGTGGATTGTACTTGTGTTAAGTTATTTGTCCCAACAACGAAGTTCAGGAGAGCACAATGAAAAAGTCTCGCGACGGAGAACACAATCCGGGTCGACGAAAATTTCTCAAAGGTGTAGGTATCGCCGGAGCAGGCGCGGCCATTGCCGATCACCTCTGGGAGGAAAAAACCGAGGCGAAGGAAGAGCAAAGCACGCCGCAAACGGTTTCCGGTGCGACGAAGATCAGTTTGCAGGTGAACGGCCAGGCGCGCAGCGTGCAAGTCGAACCACGCACGACACTGCTCAACGCGCTGCGCAATCATCTCGAACCTGCCGTCACCGGACCGAAACTCGTGTGCGACGTCGGCACGTGCGGCGCATGCACCGTGTTGCTGGACGGCAAACCTGTTTACTCGTGTCTCGTGCTCGCGGTCGACGCGACGAACAAGAAGATCACAACGGTCGAAGGTCTCGGCTCGCCTGAAAAACCGAACGGCGTGCAGGCTGCGTTTGTCGAACACGACGCGCTGATGTGCGGCTTCTGCACACCGGGCTTCGTGACCACAATCTCGGCTTATCTGAAGAAGAACCCGAATCCGTCGCTCGACGAAGTTCGCGAGGCATGCAAAGGAAACTTCTGCCGCTGCGGCACCTATCCGCGAGTTTTTGAAGCGGCCTTGGCCGCGGCCAAGGCCGCGATCTAAATCAGATCGAAAAATCTGGATTGGAACATTGCAAATGCCACAACAGCAACAACCTACGCCATCCCCTTCCCCTAAACCGAAAAAGAAAATTCGCGTTCCGCGCGTCGTCAACGGCGTCGAACAGATGGTCGAGATCGAAGTCGACGAAGACAGTGGACCAGGCTGGGGACCAAACGACAAGCACACGCTGCTCAATCGACGGATCACGCGCGTCGATGGATCACTCAAGGCTGCCGGCGCCGCGCATTACACCTACGACCAGCGTCTGCCCGGAATGCTCTACGGCCGCATTCTTCGTTGCCCGCACGGTCACGCGCGCGTCACGAAGCTCGACACCGAAGCGGCTGCAAAGATTCCGGGAGTGAAAGCGATCGTGCCTGCGCCTTTGACTGAACTGCGATTCGCGGGCGCGCCTGTTGCCGCGGTCGCTGCGGTCACGCCCGAGATTGCGGGCGATGCACTGCGCGCAATCAAAGTCACTTACGAAGTGCTGCCGCACGTGGTCCATGCAGACGCCGCGATGAAACCGGACGCGCCGAAGGTCGTCGCGGATGAGAACAACGTTCAGGAAAAAGCGAAGAACGGCGATCCGGCAAAGGTTGAAGCTGCTTTCGCGACTGCGGACGCAATTGTCGAAGCCGAATACATCACGCAGCGCGTTCACCACGCGTGTCTCGAAACACACGGCATGGTCGTCGACTACCGCGGCGGCAACAGCGCAACAATCTACGCCTCGACGCAGGGCACGTTCACGATTCCCGCTGACGCGGCGAAAGAGTTGGGGCTGGAACAGAGCGCGGTCGTGTCGCTGGTCGAGCACATGGGCGGCGGTTTTGGATCGAAGTTCGGCATCGGCATCGAAGGCATGTTTGCCTGCCGGCTCTCGAAAGAGACGAAAGCGCCGGTGAAGTTGATGCTCACGCGTTACGACGAATTTGTGATGGCGGGCAATCGTTCAGGTTCGTTGCAGAAGATGAAAGCGGGCGTGAAGAATGACGGCACGATCGTCGCGCTGCAGGCGAAACAGTATCGACTCGGCGGCATCGGCCAGGGCTCGCAAGCCGGTCAGCCGTACATCTATCGCATGGGCGATACGTATCGTGAAATCTACGCGCTGCATACGAACGAAGACTCGGCGATCGCGATGCGCGCGCCCGGTCATCCGCAAGCGTCCTTTGCGGTTGAATCGTTGGTCGACGAACTCGCCTACAAGATCAAGATGGACCCGGTCGCGTTTCGTAAAAAGAACTTGCGCGACGAGGTCTACCACCGGCAATTGGATCGCGGCGCGAAAGAGATTGGCTGGTCGAGACGAAATCCGATCGCCGGCGGCAATCCTGGTCCATTGAAACGCGGAATGGGTTGTGCGGTCGGCACGTGGGGCGGCGGCGGCAACAACCAGTGCAAAGTCGACCTCACGATTTCTCGCGATGGTTCCGTGCTGGTCGCTTGCGGCACACAGGACCTTGGCACCGGCACGCGCACGTATACTCGCGCGATCGTCGCCGAAGAGTTCGGTCTCGGCATGAACGACGTGAAGGAGCAGATCGGAAGTTCAAAACTCGGGTCGGCAAATCCGTCCGGTGGGTCGACGACGGCTGCGTCGCTCGCGCCGTCGGTGAAAGACGCGGCGATCAAAGCGCGGGTGATGTTTGTCGAGCGTGTTGCGCCGTTGCTCGGCAATGCGAAACCGGAGGAAGTTGTTTTTGCCGACGGCAAGGTCAGTGCGAAAGGTCAGTCGCTCACGTGGAAGCAGGCGTGCGCTGCGCTTCCGGCCGCGGGCGTCAAGTCGCACGGCGAGTGGCGTGCGGACTTGCAGTCGCGCGGTGTTCACGGTGTCTGTTTTGCGGAAGTTGAAGTGGACGTCGAGACCGGTCACATCAAACCGATCAAGATGGTCCACGTTCAGGACGGCGGCTTGCCGTTGAACCGTCTGACGCTCGAAAGCCAGATCAACGGCGGCATGATTCAGTCGCTCGGCCAGGCGTTGTACGAAGGGCGCGTGATGGATGCGCAGTTGGGCCTGCAGCTCAATCCGGGATTCGGCGATTACAAACTGCCGGGCTGTCTCGAGATGCCGGAGCTCGTGCCGATCATCGACGACGACGATAAGCGCGAGGCGGTGATTGGCATCGCCGAGGGTTGCATCATTCCCGCGTTGGGCGCGATTGCGAATGCCGTGTTCAACGCCACCGGCTTGCGCATCCGCGAACTGCCGATCACTCCGGACAAAATTCTGATGGGGACAAAAGTATGAAATCGTTTGAATGGACCAACCCAACAACGATTAACGAAGCCGTGAAGCTGTTGAGTGTTTCCGGCGGCGATATTGATGAGGCGCCGCGGCCGATTGCCGGTGGTCAGGATCTGTTGACCACGATGAAGGACTACACGTCGCGGCCGGCGCGGCTCGTGAATCTCAAGCAGATACGCGGGCTCGATCGCATCACGCTCAACGCGCGTGGGCTCACGATTGGCGCGCTCGTCACGTTGACGGAATTGGAAGAGCATGCGGGTGTTCGCAAAAGCTTTCCGGGCTTGAGTGAAGCAGCACATTCGATCGCAACGCCGCAGATTCGCAATCTCGGCACAGTCGGCGGCAATCTTTGCCAGCGGCCGCGTTGCTGGTACTTCCGGCTCGAGGAAGTTAACTGTTTGAAGAAGGGCGGGTCGGAGTGTTACGCAGCGGCAGGCGAGAACAAGTACAACGCGATTATCGCTGGTGGTCCATCGTACATCGTGCATCCGTCGGATCTCGCGCCGATGTTGCTCGCGCTCGGTGCGCGTGTGACGGTTTCGGGCGCGGCGGGACGGCGCGTGATTCCGCTCGACAAGTTTTTCACGTTGCCGTCCGAAGGAAATATTCGGCGTGAGAACGTGCTGGAAAATGACGACATCATCACCGAGGTTTTTGTGCCGTCGTCAGCGCTCGCGGCGCGTTCGACTTACCTGAAGTTCAAAGAACGCGAATCGCTGGACTTTGCGCTTGCGTCCGTCGCCGCAGCGGTGCAACTCGGATCGAATCGCACCGTGCGCGACGTGCGCATCGTGCTTGGTGGCGTGGCGCCGATTCCGTGGCGCGTCCCCGCGGCGGAGAAGTTTCTCGTTGGCAAAGAGTTGAAGCCCGACGTGCTCGCGGAAGCCGCGAAGATCGCGCTCGCCGATGCAAAGCCACTAGAAAAAAACGAATACAAGGTGCCGCTAACACAAACGCTCGTGCGCCGCGCGTTGGCGAAGGCAGGAGGAAACAATGGCTAACGAAGTAAACGAAACGATGGTTGCGCCTGAGCCGATTCAATCGCCTTACTGCGGCTCGCTGCGTTCTAAAAAATTCTTCCTGCTCGACCGGCTCGCCGCGAGCGCCGACGATTATCTCGACGCCGCCAACCACGTCTGGTGCTGCGAAACGCAGGAAGTGATCGGCCCTGACAACGGGCGCGTCGATCCCGATCGGTGCGGGCCCGGCCGTGCGTGCTACAGTTCTGCGGTCAAGGGGTTATAATCGGCGTCATCTGTGGTTCGGAGGTAAGAGTAATGCGAAGAGTCTTATTTGCAGCGTCCGTGATGATCGTAGCGATTTGCGCACTCGTTTTCAGTTCGCAAGCCGAAAACGTCAGCCTGCGCGGCGACTATGTTGAAGTCCGCACGGCAAGCGTTTTTGCGGGCGCATGTCACTACAACGGCGAAGTCGTCACGACCGGGGGCGATGCAATGATGGCGTGGAACGTTACCTCCGGAAAATGGCAGGGCGTGGATCTCACCGGCGTACGCGCGATGGCGGTCGTTACTGCGGACGCAAACCTTTCGGACGCCCAAGCGGCACGCACCTCAGAAATCATCATTGACTCGCAAGCCACCCCAACACAATCACAGGCAATGCTTAACGCGTTGAAATCAAAATACGGCGCGGCACTCGGAAGCGTCGTTACCGTCCGCAACACGGCAATCACCTTCAGCCGCAACGGCCGCAACTACGCCGTCAAAGCCGACGACGCCACGATCGACGTCGAAGCAATGCCTAACGATCTCTGCTGCAAGATGCCAAACCTCGTCTGGTACTCACCGTTCGTCGGACTGGAAAACCGCAAGGTCGGCTACACCGTTCGCGCCCGCTACTCCGGCAAAGCGATCGGCACGCCGTGGTCGCGCTCCGGTGAGAACAGCGCCTTCTACGGCAGCTTCTCGTTGTGATCTGATCGCGATTACGACGACGCGCGATAGATCTCCGCACCTTCAATTTGTTTGAAGACTCTCCGCAACGGCTTATACGTGTGTTCCAGCGGGATGATGTAGACGTATTCCGGGTAATTCAGGCTCGTGACTAGTTGGTTCACGAGCTTGTTGTCGCGATTATCGATCTGTAGGCCTAAAAAACGCTTCGACGTCACACCCAGCACGTAACACGGGTCCTGCGGAAAATGTTTGCACAGCTTCTTCACGAAATGCGCAGACTGCAACAGCGGAATACTCGCTAGCTGCTCCCGCAACGCTTCCAGCGCTTCACCCTCCAGTCCGTGAGGCGCAAACGCATCGCTCTTCAGGATCGTCTCACGCTCGCGCTGCGCCCAGGCAAGCTCGTCGTAATAACCAATAATGCACTCGCGATACTTCTCGGCTTCTTCCACCCGCTCGTGCTTCGTCAAAAATGCAATGATCGTTTCACACCCGGTGGGAATGCTATGCGGATCTTTCTCCATCGCCGCTTCGATGTGTTTGATGCCGGGCTCCTCACCCTGATTGAGCAACGCTTCACCAAGCATGTAGTTCGCGGCCGCGTGCTCCGGATTCAACGCCAGCACTTCCCGCATCAACGGCATCGCCGCAACGAGGCCATCCTTGCCGGCCGCGTAATGCGCGCGTTCCCAACGTTCTTCCGCAGTCAACTCCGCAGCCTGCGCCTTCTCTTCAAAACCAGCCAACACCTGCTGCGCTTCAGCCACAAACTTGTGGCGCTCACTCCAGTGCGCCGCGTTCTCTTCTTTCCATAAGTTGTTTTGCTGCTGGATAAACTCTTCAGGCAAACGCGCGAGCAGATACTCATCCGCGCGCGGCTGCTCGTCAGCCATCACAAACGAATTCAAGTCGGCACTCTTACGCACTTCCGCATAACCGATCGACGCCAGACGATCAGCGAGCGCCGGGTGCGTATCGTCGTAGCGATGGCGCACTGTCAACGTTTCCGAAAACCAAACCTGCGCTTTCTCCGGCGCGATCGGATTGCGCAACGACTGAAGCATCTCCGTGAAAGTCTCAGGCGGCGGTTCCGCTTGCGTGTCTGCACGGGCGTAAACCGCGGGCCAGAAATCTTCAATCAACAGCTTGCCCTTCAACTTCATGTTGATTAGCGCACACGCCGTCTTCTCTTTGCCCGACACAGTCATCGCGCAACGATCGGCTTCGTATTCCTGCGCCCGCGCCAACACGAATGAGTAAGCCTCGAAATACGGCGCGTACCAATTCGAGAAGCGCACGAAGAGGCCCAAGCCTTCGGTCCGATGCTTGTGCGCTGTTTCCACCATCTGAATCCACGTTTGCCGCACGCGATAGATCCAGCTCGTAAACTTCCCATGGCTTCCCGACAGATGGCCAAACTCGTGCGCGACGATGGCCCGGATGTCGTTGGGCGAAAGCGCGCGCAGCAATGGCAAACCGATGTGCAGATAGTTCTGATGCCAGCCCAACATTCCGAGCCGCGGGTGTTGCACGATGCTGGCGTTGTATTCGTTCGTGAGCAGCAGTTTATAAACCGGAGGACCATTAGTGGCTTTCCGCGTTTCTTCCACCAACTCAAACAGCCGTGGCGCGTCGTCGTACTTCAACTCGTAACCCTCGGGTTCGGGAAGGACAATCCACAACGCGCGCAGGATCACGAACGCGAGGGCGACCACGAGTATCAGCAACTCGATGATGAGGAGATTGAGCTTGCCCGCGTAGATGATGCCCGCGATAAAAAGCAGCGCAAAACCGAGCGCGCCAAACAGAACGAGATACCCGAGCGCGGCGAGCAATCCGACACGGAGCCGATATGCCGCGGGGTGATCGCGTTCGTAAAGTTCCAGCTTGTTAACAAGCGCGACGAACTCTTTTTCCTGCATATTTCAGAAAGAACCTTCTTGCCAGTCGCAAATCTGAAGTGCTATAAGCCACCGCCATGCCTTATATAACATTCTGTCTTTTTACTCTTCTATCTGTTTTTTCTGTTGACGGGGATCTCCGCAAAACAGCACTCAAATCAACGTCGCCTTCGGACGAAATCGTTCGTCTCGACATCAACAACGACGGCCAGCCCGATATCCTCGAACGCTGGTGGAACGGCAAGCGCGTGCGCTGGCTCGACGAAAACGGCGACATGCTCCCAACCGACACGCGCGGTGATCAAGTCGCGGACGTCATGCAAATCGATCGCAACGGCGACGGCCTTTACGACACCGCGCTCGACATCAACATCAAGTGGGCTGACAACGACGGCGATGGCCGCGCCGATCTGCAAGCCTTCGTCACGCAAGGCCGTGAGTGGTCCAACGGTAAGTTCGATCCGGGCAATTCACACTGGATGGTCTTCGTCGACGTTGAAAACGACGGCGTGCTCGGCTGGATCGATTGGGAGAAATACGACTTCGACAACGACAACTGGGGCTACACCGGCGTTACCGATTGGCTTCCCGATTACAACGGCGACGCTGTGTTTCTGAAAGTTCATCGTCCACCGCAGTCGCTGCCCGATCCGCGTCTCAACTGGGAAAACCCTTTTGCTTTCTTCGACTTCGACAAAGACGGCGCGAGCGAAATGGCCATTCGCTGGCTCGATCCGGTGCCGCCGCTCGACAAAGACATCACGAAGCTTTCCGGCGTTCTCAATGAAGCATTTGCAACTTTCGACGTCGACAATGATTCAACCAAAGGCAACGAAACTGATTACGATATGTCGTTGCGCGGCGCTGGTGGTCCAGGCATTCCGTATCGGCAATTTGTTCACAAGTATCCCGCGCTGAAAGGCAATCCGAAGTTCGATCAGTGTTTTCAGTGGAACAACTGGCGGCAGATCGATGAGTTGATGTACATGCCGCACGAGAAGAGCTTCGACAGTTTCTTCACTACGCGGTGGGCTTCGATGTATTTCGTCTTTGACGAAGACGACGACGATCATCGCTGGGAACGCGTGGAGATGTATTACCCGATGCACGGGTTTGGTGGTCCAAAAGAGATCGATCTGTATACGACGAAGAAGTGGCGCCGCAGCAACTACGCTGAACTGGCTATGGTCGCGCCTGGTGAACGGCCGGGAATTTCCGGACATCCGCAGGCTGATTCGATCGGCGATCGTGGTGAGTTTGACGAAGACAATTCAGGCGGCGGCAAACTCTACGTCGGTGTGTTCGATCGCAAGTTGCACCTCGCGGGCGCGGAATGGGGCGCGTGGACTGTCGACAAGAACAGCGAGTTTCACGGTGGGAACAAAACACCTTCGCCGCGGCCGATCGCGCCGCGCGTTGAAGAAGTCGTCAAGTACACCGACACCGACAACAACGGTTTTCTCGACACCGTCGAATACGATTACGACGGCGACCGCACGATCGACCTGCGCGTCTCTTTGTTGGACTATCGCTCGCCAACGCAGCCGCATCCCGATGTCGTGCCGCTGTTCGACATTCACAAAGCGGGTTGGAAGGGACTTAATGAACTCTTTACTCAGCTCTCCAACCAGTCGTTTCAGGAAGCGCTGGAGGTTTATCGCGCGGCGTGGCGTCGCGGGCTGACAACTCCCGAGATCGACAAGCTTGCTTCGGCCTCGGCTATTGGCGAACGTTACGATCACGGCTACTGGCTGAAGGAAAAAATCTTTCGCGAGATCCGTGCGCGCCTGCGCCAAACACAGCAGAACCAACTCGAAAAAGACCTGACGCGGCTGTACTACATGGGCCAGTTTGAGGAATACGCCCGCCTTATCGCGCAAGTCCCGGGCAGGTAAATTTAATTTATCTTTCCATAAAGATTATAGCTTTGACTCTCGGACCAACACTCCTTAGCATCCTCCCTTGCCCACAGGAGGAAAATCCCCAATGCCCAGAATCAGCATCTTCGACACCACCTTACGCGATGGCGAACAGTCACCGGGGTGTTCGATGGATCTGCGAGAGAAGATCAGGATGGCGGAAAAGCTCGAGGAGCTCGGCGTCGACATCATCGAAGCCGGATTTCCGATCGCGTCTGAAGGCGACTTCGCCGCGGTTCGAGCCGTGGCCACGCAGTGCCGCGAGGTCAAAGTCGCTGCGCTGTGCCGCACCGCCGAACAGGACGTCGCGCGCGCTGCGGAAGCGTTGGCCCGTGCGGCCCATCCGCGAATCCACACCTTCTGCGCAACGTCCGACATTCATCTCGAACACAAACTGAAGAAGTCGAGAGCTGAGGTGATCGAGATGACTCGCGCCGCTGTTAGCCAGGCGCGCAGTTATGCTGAGGACGTTGAGTTTTCGGCCGAAGACGCCACACGCAGCGATGTCGACTATCTCTGCGAAGTGCTCGAAGTTGCGGTTGATGCGGGCGCTTCGGTGCTGAACGTGCCGGACACTGTTGGTTACACAACGCCGCCGGAGATGGCGCGTTTGGTCCAAGAAGTGCGCGAGCGGGTCGTGAGAGACAGGGACGTGATTGTCAGTGTTCACTGCCACAACGACCTCGGTCTCGCGGTGGCCAACAGTCTGGCGGCGTTTGAAGCCGGGGCTCGGCAAGTTGAATGCACCATTAACGGAATCGGCGAACGTGCGGGCAATGCGTCGTTGGAAGAGATCGTGATGGCGTTGCACGTGCGCGCGGATCGGCTCCCGTTCGAAACCGGAATCGTCACCACTGAACTTTATCCGGCTAGCCAGTTGCTCTCGAGCATCGTTGGGTTCGACGTGCAACCAAACAAAGCGATTGTCGGCCGCAATGCGTTCGCGCACGAGGCCGGTATTCATCAGCACGGCGTCATAAACAATCCGCTCTGCTACGAGATCATGACGCCTGAATCTGTCGGCGTGCCGGCGAACTCGCTCGTGCTCGGCAAGCACTCGGGACGTCATGCGCTGTCGTTGCGTTATCAGGAGCTCGGGTTCAAAGTTAGTTCGAACGAACTCGAGGCGGCGTACCGCAGGTTCACGGATTTAGCGGACAAGAAAAAACGGATTTACGACCAGGATTTGATTTCGCTGCTTAGTGCAGCCGCGTGAAGATCATGAAATTAAGAATTACGGTTCTCCCAGGGGACGGCATTGGACCAGAGGTTACCGCGGAAGCGGTTCGGGTACTGCAAACCATTTCGGCCATTCACAGTCACCGGTTTGAGTTTGAGGAACAGGCCATTGGCGGCGTAGCGATTCGTGAGTTCGGTTCGCCGTTGCCGACGAAAACACTGGATGCGTGCTTGGCCAGCAACGCGGTGCTGCTCGGCGCAGTCGGCGCTCCTGAATACGACCGGCTGCCGCCGAACCAGCGCCCTGAAGCGGGCTTGTTGTTGCTGCGGCGCGCGCTCGGAGGATACGCGAATCTGCGTCCGGCGATTTCGTATTCGGCGATCGCGGGTTGTTCGCCGTTGCGTGAAGACGTGTGTGAGGGCGCGGACATTTTGATCGTTCGCGAGTTGCTTGGCGGGTTGTACTTCGGCGAGCCGCGTGGGTTCAACGGCTCTACTGTTGCCACCAACACGATGACTTATTCAGTCGAAGAGATCGAGCGCATCGCGCGCATTGCTTTCGAAGCAGCGCGCGGGCGGCGTGGCAAGGTCACGTCGGTCGATAAGGCAAACGTGCTCGAGACTTCGCAACTGTGGCGGCAAACAGTTACGCGCGTTTCGCGCGATTATCCGGATGTCACGTTGGACCATCTTTATGTCGACGCGTGCGCGATGCACTTGATGGTGAATCCGCGCCGGTTTGACGTCGTGTTAACTGAGAACTTGTTTGGCGACATACTTTCTGACGAAGCGGCGGTGATTGCGGGTTCGCTTGGGATGCTCGCGTCGGCGACGATTGGCGGCGAAGTCGGGCTCTACGAACCGGTACACGGATCGGCGCCCGACATCGCGGGTCAGGGCGTAGCGAATCCTTGCGGCGCAATTGCGTCTGCGGCGATGATGTTGCGCCACTCGGCGGGTCTCGATCAGGAAGCGACGGACATCGAAAACGCGATTCACGCCGTGCTCGAAGCCGGCTATCGCACACCTGACATCGCCTCGGGCACCGGCGGCTACCTCGCCAGCACGAGCGAGATTGGCGAACTGGTCTGCGAAGCCGTAACCGAAATCGCCGACATGCGCCACGCGTACCACGCGGTATAAGGAATCTGTGAAATCCCTGTTCGACAAACTGTGGCAGGCCCACGTCGTTCGTGAGGCGGAGGGTGAGCCGACACTGCTCTATATCGATCTGCACCTCATTCACGAGGTCACGTCTCCCCAGGCGTTTGATGGTCTAAGGCAGGCGGGTCGAAGGGTTCGCCGTCCCGAGCTGACTTTCGGGACGGTGGACCACAATGTGCCCACGACGGATCGCAGTCTGCCGATTGCGGATGCGGTTGCCGCCAATCAGGTCGAAGCGTTGCGGCGCAACTGCAAAGAGTTTGGCGTGCAGTTGTTTGACATTCACTCGCCCGAACAAGGCATCGTACACGTCATCGGTCCTGAGCTCGGACTTACGCAACCGGGCATGACGATCGTTTGCGGCGACAGTCACACGAGCACGCACGGCGCTTTTGGCGCCCTCGCATTTGGCATCGGCACGAGTGAAGTCGAGCACGTACTCGCGACGCAGTGTTTGCCGCAAAACAAACCGCGCACGATGAAAGTTCACACGACGGGCGCGCTGCCGGAAGGTGTCACGTCGAAGGATCTCGCACTCGGCATCATCGGCAAGCTCGGCACCGACGGCGCGACTGGTTACGTTATAGAGTACGCGGGTGAAGCGGTGCGCGCACTGTCGATGGAAGGGCGCATGACGCTGTGCAACATGAGCATCGAAGCCGGCGCGCGTGCGGGCATGATCGCGCCTGACGAAACCACGTTCGCGTATCTGAAAGGTCGGCGCTTTGCTCCGAGTGGTGAGCATTGGGTAGAGGCGTTGAGTCGTTGGCGCACGTTTGTGAGTGACGACGATGCGGTGTTTGACGCGACAGTGGAGATCGATGCTTCGCGGCTCGAACCGTTTGTGACTTGGGGCACGAGCCCGGGCATGGTCGTTCCGGTGACGAGTCAGGTGCCCGATCCGGCAGACGTGAAGAACGCAGCGGATCGCCAGGCAGCGGAACGTGCGCTCGAATACATGGCGCTCGAACCGCGCACCAGTATTCAGGACATCGCGATCGATCGCGCGTTTATCGGTTCGTGTACGAACGCGCGTCTCGAAGATTTGCGCGCGGCGGCGCGTGTGGTGAAGGGTTATCGCATTAGTTCGTCGGTGAGCGCGATGGTCGTGCCGGGTTCGCAGGAAGTGAAGCGCGCGGCAGAACGTGAAGGTCTCGATCAGATTTTCAGCAATGCAGGATTCGAGTGGCGTGAAGCGGGTTGTTCGATGTGTTTGGGAATGAATGCCGACATACTGGAGCCGGGTGAGCGTTGTGCGTCGACGAGCAATCGCAATTTCGAAGGGCGGCAGGGACGCGGCGGGCGCACGCATCTCGTGAGCCCGATGATGGCCGCGGCAGCGGCAATCAAGGGACACTTTACTGACGTGCGCGAGTGGGAGTTTAAGTAACTTGGAACGGTTCACGAAACATACTGGTTTGGTAGCGCCGCTCGATCGCGCGAACGTCGATACCGATCAGATCATTCCGAAGCAGTTTTTGAAACGTATCGAGCGCACGGGTTTTGGGCAGTTTCTTTTTTACGACTGGCGCTACTCGCAAGACGGACAACCGAATCCGTCGTTTGTGCTGAACGAGCCGCGTTATCAGGGCGCGTCGATACTCGTGGCGGACAAGAATTTCGGTTGTGGTTCGTCGCGCGAGCACGCACCGTGGGCCCTGGGCGAGTTTGGCTTTCGAGTGATCATCGCGCCGTCGTTTGCCGACATCTTCAGCAACAACTGTTTCAAAAATGGAATGCTGCCGATCGCGTTGCAGGTGGAAGAAATCATGAAGCGCGCGCAGGAAGTCGAGGGCTACAAGTTAACCGTCGACCTTGAGGCACAGATGATCACAGACGAAAACGGACTATCTGCTTCATTCGCGGTTGAAAGTTTTCAGCGGTACTGCCTGTTGGAAGGTTTGGACGACATTGGCCTCACGCTGAGACACGAAGAAGCGATCAAGGCTTTCGAGGCGACGAGATGACGTCGATCTCGCTGTAGAACGTGTTGCCCCAGTTGTCGTACAGCTCCGTCACATAACAATCGAAAAGCAAATAACGATACGTGCCGAGACTGCCGTTTGAGGCGGTCACGCTTGCGGCGTACTGTCCGCCATCCTCGCCCTGTTGCGGCAAGGTGTTCACGGTTGCGATGAACTTCCAACCGCGAGTCGCGGGGTCGACGCCACGCTTTGGATTGAGATCGAGATTCGTTTCCGAATCGTCAGCGGCGTAGAGCTTGTACAACTGTGGACCACGACTGTTCGGGTGCCACGAATAAGAATTCACCTGCGCGATCTCGATCGGTTTGCCGAAGTCCATTCTGAAGCGCCCGCCCGAACTGCCTGCCCTAAAAAACACATTCGCGCCCGGCTCGTCTTCATCTGTGGGCAAGCGGCCGTCGACGAGTGCATTGAGCTCGGCACTGCCTGCATCGAGCTCGCCGCCGATGAGCGTGAGTTTCGCCGTGGACGCCGCATCGTTAGCGACAGGCGGAGGTACGTTTTTGAACTTAAACGCACGGTTTGCGACGTCATTAACGTTGTGATCGAAGACCACGCTGCACGTCGCACAAATCAGAAACAATAAAGTTAGACGCATAAGAAGCGGTACTTGGAAACGTGTCGATAAGTTTCGCCCGGCCGCAGCACAGTGCTCGGAAAGTTTGCGTGATTCGGCGCGTCGGGAAACTTCTGCGGCTCCAGGCACAGACCGGTGTACTTGTGATAGACCACGCCGCCCTTCCCTGTCAGACTGCCGTCGAGAAAGTTTCCTGAGTAGAACTGAATACCCGGCTCGGTGGTAAGTATTTCGAGCACGCGACCGGAGTTTGGCTCGTACAACCGCGCGGCGGGCCGCAGTGACCCGTCGGAATCCTTGAGCACGAAGTTGTGATCGTAACCGCCCGCCAAACTCAGATCCGCTCCGATCGGCTTAGCGCGTCTAAAGTCCATGGGCGTGTTGTCAACCGCCTTCACCTCACCCGTGGGGATCAATTCCTTCGACACCGGCGTAAAACCATCGGCGTGCAACGTCAACTCATGGCCCAAAATATCGCCGCCGCCGGCCAGATTGAAATAAGCGTGACTCGTCAGGTTTACGATCGTGTCGCGGTCGGTAGTCGCTTCGTAATCAATTTCGAGCTCGTTGTCAGCAGACAATTTGTAGCTCACATTCGCTTTAACGTTCCCGGGATAACCCTCTTCACCGTCAACGCTGAAGTACTCAAGACGCAACACCGCAAAACCTTCCGAGGTCTCATCTCTCGCGGTCCACACTCGTTTATCAAAACCCTTCGCGCCACCGTGCAGATGATTCACACCGTTGTTCTGAGTC
>DASUPR010000543.1:0-8131 GCA_036281015.1 Pyrinomonadaceae bacterium | reverse complement strand
CGCCGAAGTATCGTGTGGAAGAAGCAACTGACGCGACTTGGAAACGAAAGAAGTACAAACGCAAGCGTGGTCTATTGCCGTTGCTCGAGCTGGCTTTCGCCCTCTATTTCCTGCTCGCCATCGGCTACACGATTCGCTTGCACATGTGGGGCACGCTTCCGTTCCTGCTGTTGTTCTTCTTCGGCTTTGGCTACATGGGTGTGATGAGCATACTGCAAACCGCCAGCGGCAAACGGTTGACAGCCCTCTGGCGCCCTGTGAAGACGTAACTCGCAATCCTGTACTACTGTCTCTCGAGAGCGAGGCGATCCCAGTTCGCGAGGTTCGCCCCCGCTTCGTACGTGGTTTGTAGAAAGTCCATCAACGTCGCATCGGGATCGGCGGCGTTTCTCATGTCCTCGTAAAGCAACAGGAACAAACCCATATCGTCTTTGTAATACGCCTGTTCGGGTTGGACCTTCCGGTCGCGCAAACCTTCCGGCGCGGGCGCGGTGTAGGAATAGAACGCCGCTTTACCCAAGGGGCCTTGTCCGGGCCACCAGCCGTGACTGATCACTTCGTGTGAATAAGCTTCGCGTGTGATCACATCCGCATCCGGCTTTATCGGTGCCGGCCGTCCGGAAAACCGCGTGACCGCGAGATCGAAACTGCCCCAGAAGAAATGCACCGGACTAGACTTGCCGATGAAACGCGCACGAAACTCCTGCATCACGCGGTCTGACGAACGCAACACATGCCAGAACCTGTTCACGTACTCCGGATCGTACGACGCATGTTGCTCGTCCTGGTCGAACGCGATCGGATCGGGAATCTCGACCGGCATCTTCCAGATTCGCACTTCGACGTCGACCTGTCGCAACGCGTCCATCGTCTCGCGATAAAACGTCGCCACGGATTTCGGTTCGAGCGCGACGCTGGACTTCGCACCGTGGCTGCAAGTGATGTTGAGCTGGTGGTCGATGAAGTCAAACTCCATCTCGAAGAAGATCTCGTTGTAGGGCATCGCTGTTGTCGTGAGTCCGCGTGCTGAAACGTAGAGCGGCACGTTCCACCAGTGATTCACGAGCGGTGTTTGTTCCAGACGGATCTTACCGACGATCTGCGTCCACATGTGCAGCGTCGCGCACGTGTCGCTCCACTCTTCGAGCGGGAGAGAAGGCCATGTATTAGACATGGGGAGAGCTTAACGCCGAACACGGAATTTGAGGAAGTGCAAAAGCCGCGACTTATTCGCGGCGGCGTTTGCGCGCCTTAATCGCTGCTCCTGTCAGGCCTAAGCCGAGCAACACGATCGTTGCGGGCTCGGGAACCGGAGTGAACGTGACGTTATCGATCAGTTCAGCAGAGCAGCAAGCGGGATTCGAGGCTTGTGCCACACTGAACCGGGCCTGGTTAAATAGCCCGCTGGAGAACGAGATAGTTTGATCCAGCAAACCGTTTTGATTCGCCAGCATCGATACTTGTCCGACCTCGACGCCATTCAGGAACAGGGTCAGAACGGCCGTGGTCTGCGGGTCAGTGACCGGGTCGAAACCGAAATCAATACTGATTGAGCTCACCACGGTCGAAAAGTCGATGATCAGGGCATCGGCAACGGATCCGGGAACGAATAGCCCGTTGGAGTTATTCGAGGCTGCACCGAAATTGTGGACTTGCAGCGACGAAAAGCTACTGCTTGTGGTAAACGTTGCGAGCGCGGAATCGACACTCACAAATGGCTGCGAGACTGGTCCCGCCGGGTCATTGTCGAAGGTGATTGTGTCCGCGCTGGCGGTAGCCGCAGACAGGGTTAACAACACTGTGGTCAGTATGGGGAGCAGAAGTCGACGTAGAGAAAGCATCGCATTATCTCCTAGTGGGATAGGATTCGGCCCAGGCGACCCTGCACATCGTTTGGGAGGAGGCATTTATAGTTCGAGTTCGGCCATAAGTCAACGCGTGGGGCGCGTTACCGCATGGCTCGCGCTGCGGGCGAGCCGCCCGCGCTTCGACCATTGGCTTGACAGTGAAATAGTCGAAGCCTATAGTTTTTCACGTCATGTTTGAGGCCTGCATGTGTTGTCTCTGTACTTGTTGCTGCTGCAATTGCAGCGCGACCGAGAGGCCGTTTGCAGGCGGGAGAAGCGGATAAGCTAACCGCAGCAATTTTTAGGCGTAACCGGTCGCACTTTTCAAAAAGCGCGGCCGGTTTTGTTTTTGGCGAATGAGCCCCTGGTGGAAAGATGAGTACCCCAACAGTTGTTTTAGATGATGTTGAAGTTAATGCAGCCACCGTCGAAGCGAGCATCGGGCACACACCGCTGTTGCGCATGCGGCTGCTACAAACTGAAGTCCCGGTTTACGCCAAAGCCGAGCATCTCAATCCCGGTGGGTCGGTGAAGGATCGCGCGGCGCTGTCGATGATTCTCGAAGGCGAACGCAGCGGCCGACTCAAACCCGGAATGACGATCCTCGACGCCACCAGCGGCAACACCGGAATCGCTTACGCAATGATCGGCGCGTCGCGCGGATACAAAGTGAAGGTCTGTTTGCCGAAGAACGCGAGCAAGCAGCGCAAACACATCCTGCGCACTTACGGCGTCGAGATCGTCGAAACCGATCCGATGCTCTCAACCGACGGCGCACAGCTCATCGCGCGCGAGATCTTCGCGAGCGAGCCCGGCAAGTATTTCTATCCCGATCAGTACAACAACGACGCAAACTGGCTCGCGCACTACGAAACCACCGCCAACGAAATCTGGGAACAGACCGCAGGGCGCATCACACACTTCATCACCGGCCTGGGAACGACCGGAACCTTCGTCGGCGTCGTGCGCCGTTTGCGCGAACTGAACCCCGCGCTGCAAGCGATCGCCGTCCAACCCGAGTCGCCTTTGCACGGTCTCGAAGGGCTGAAACATCTCGGCACCGCCGTCACGCCCGGAATCTACGACGGGTCACTCGCCTCGGAGACGCTGGAAGTATCGACCGAAGATGCGTTATTAATGACCAGTAGATTAGCCCGAGAAGAAGGATTATTCGTCGGCCCGAGCTCCGGCGCGAACGTGTTTGCCGCCTGGAGGCTGGCAGTGTCTCTGCGGCCACCGGCGTTGGTGGTCACAGTGCTCTGCGACGGCGGCGATCGGTATCTCTGATGTCAGACCAACCAAAGAAGCGCCACATCACAACGCAACTCGTACACGCCGGTGAACGCCAAGGTCCGCCAGCGGGCCAGCCGGTCACGACGCCCATCTACGCCAGCGCGACGTTCACTTACGACACGATGGAGGAGACTGACGAGATCTTCGGCGGCGAAAAGCAGGGCTACATCTACACGCGTTACGGCAATCCCACGATCGGCGCACTCGAAGAAGCGATGCGCGAGATCGAAGACGGCGCAACGGCTTGCGCTTATGCGACCGGAATGGCTGCGGTCCATGCGGCGCTTATCGCGTGCGATCTCAAAGCCGGTTCAACGGTGCTTGCTTCGCAGGATCTCTACGGCGCGACCACGAGCTTGCTGAGTTCTGTGTTTACTTCTTTCGGAGTTAAGACTGTAAACACGGATTTCAGCGATTTGGATGAAGTAAGAAGACAGGCGAGGGAGATACGTCCGCAGGTGTTAGTGGCAGAAACAATTTCCAACCCATTGCTGAAGGTCTGCGATATCGAAGCCACCGCGGAGATAGCGCGCGAGCATGGCGCGCGGCTGATTATCGACAACACGTTTGCCTCGCCCTACCTGCGCCAGCCGCTGAAGCTCGGCGCCGACATGGTGGTCCATAGCGCCACGAAGTATCTCGGCGGACACGCCGACGTGATGGGCGGCATCGTTGTCTCGCGCGATGAGATGGATCGCCCGGCGTTGTTCAGCGTGATGAAACTCGTCGGCGGCGTGCTCGGCGTTTGGGAAGCACACGAAATCCTGCGCGGCCTCAAGACGCTCGCCGTGCGCATGGAGCGCCAATGCGACAACGCGCAAAAGCTCGCGAGCCGTCTCAGCGAGCACGCACAGATCGCGCGCACACATTACCCCGGCCTCGGCGCGCTCGTTTCGATCGAGTTAAAAGAAAACACGAAGGAAGCCGCGTTTCGTTTTATGAACGCGCTGCAACTGTGCGTACGCTCGTCGAGCCTCGGCGACGTGTTCACGAGCGTGTTGCACCCGGCAACGGCGTCGCATCGCGATCTGGTTCCCGCACGCAGACAAGAGCTTGGCATCGTCGACGGCCTCGTACGCATTTCAGTGGGAATCGAAAGCATTGACGACATCATCGAAGATATCGAACAGGCACTTTCCGCATGATCACGATCGCCGAACAACAGTTAAGCGAGATTCGCGAGCACGGCATCCGTGACTACCCATACGAATGCTGCGGCCTGCTACTCGGCCACTTCGAACCGGAATCAAAAGTCGTGACCGAGACGCTGCCAATCTCGAATGCACGTGAAGAAAGCGCCAAACGAAACCGCTTCCTGATCACGCCCGAGGAGTTGATGAAAGGCGAGCGTTACGCACGCCAGCACAATCTCGAAATCGTCGGTTTCTATCATTCGCATCCCGACTCGCCGGCGGTGCCGTCGCAGTACGACCTCGAGCACGCCTGGCCCACGTATTCATACATCATCGTTTCGACAAGCGCCGATCGCGCCAACGACCTGTTCTCGTGGGAACAGGAGCCCGATCGCTCGCGCTTCAACCAGGAGGAGATCCAATGCCAGTAACCATCACCATTCCGGCGCCGCTCAGACAGTTCGCCGGTGGCCAGTCGCAGATCGTCGTCGAAGCAAAAACCGCGGGCGAAGCGCTCGATCTGCTCACGTCAACGCACTCGGCGCTGCGTCGCCATCTCTTCAACGATCAGAACGCCCTGCGCAACTTCGTCAACGTCTATCTCAACGACGAAGACATTCGCCACGCTTCCGGTCCGGACACGCCGGTGAAAGACGGCGACACGATCATGATCGTTCCGTCGATAGCGGGCGGTGCTGTGGTTGAGTCGGAAGTCGGCGAGTCGCTGCCGGAGTTGTCCCACGAAGAGATCCTGCGTTACAGCCGTCACCTGATCATGCCGGAAGTCGGCATGCAGGGACAAAGAAAACTCAAAGCCGCGAGCGTGCTGATGATCGGCACCGGCGGACTAGGCGCGCCCGTCGGCATGTATCTCGCCGCGGCCGGCGTGGGACGGATCGGCATCGTCGACTTCGACGTGGTTGAAGAATCAAACCTGCAACGCCAGATCATTCACGGCACCAAGGATCTCGGCCGGCGCAAGATCGAATCAGCGCGCGATCGTCTGCGTGACATCAACCCGCACATCGAGATCGAAACACACGAGTCGCGTTTGACGAGTCACAACGCGATGCAGCTCTTCCGTAACTACGACATCATCGTCGACGGCACTGACAACTTTCCCACGCGTTATCTGGTCAACGACGCGTGTGTGCTGAGCGGCAAACCAAACGTCTACGGTTCGATCTTTCGCTTCGAAGGACAGGCTAGTGTGTTCTGGGCGGAGAAGGGCGCGTGCTATCGCTGCTTGTATCCGGAGCCGCCGCCGCCGGGACTTGTGCCTTCGTGCGCGGAAGGCGGCGTGCTCGGCGTGCTGCCGGGAATCGTCGGCGCGATCCAGGCAAACGAGACGATCAAGATCATCCTCGGCGCGGAAGATCTGCTGATCAATCGCTTGTTGTTGTTCGATGCGTGGCCGATGAAGTTCCGTGAGTTCAAACTGCGCAAGGATCCGAAGTGCCCCGTCTGTGGTGAGAACGCGACGATCACCAAACTAATCGACTACGAAGAGTTCTGCGGAGTGGCGCCGCATCAGCTTCCGCCGTCGGATTCGAAACTCGAAGAGATCACCGCGAGCGATCTCAACCAGCGTCGCGTACGCGGCGACAAGATTCAGATTATCGACGTGCGCGAGCCGCACGAATTCGAGATCGCGCGCATGCCGGGAACGAAGTTAATTCCGTTGGGCCAGGTGGTGACGCGCATGAACGAGATCGATCCGGAAGTGGACACGATCGTTCATTGCAAAGGCGGCGTGCGGAGTGCGAAAGCGATCGAGGCCCTGAAGCGCGCGGGCTTCTCGGGCCGTCTGATCAACTTGAAAGGCGGCATCACCGCGTGGTCTGAAGACGTCGATCCGAGCGTGGCGAAGTACTAAGTCAATCCACGGATTACGCAGATTCTTATAACTAAAGACAGTCTGCGTAATCTGTGGATTGCTTTCGTCAGGGCTGCACGTCTTCCTCGCTGACCCGGTACTTCTCCTTTTCCTTCTCACGCTGGAGGTACGGAATGCCTTTCTCCATCCACTCCGGCGCGGGTGCGCCTTTGAGGAAGTGGTCGAAGAATTCCTGCAAGCGGCGCGTGTAGTCCTTCTGATTGATTCGCTTCCGCAAGCCGTGCTTCTCGCCGTTGTAGTTGAACATGTACGCCTCTTTGTTGAGACGGCGTAGCGCGAGGAAATACTCGATGCCCTGGTACCACGGCACCGCATCATCTTCGTCGTTGTGAATCATCAACAGCGGCGTCTCGACGCGGTCCGCGCGAAAGATCGGCGAGTTGTCGAGAAAGCGCAACGGATATTCCCACAAACTGCCGCCGATGCGCGATTGCGTACGTTCGTATTGAAACTGGCGCGGCAAACCTGTGCCCCAACGAATACCGCTGTAAGCGCTCGTCATGTTTGCCACCAAAGCGCCGGGCGCTGCGGCTTTGAAGCGATTGGTCTGCGTCACCATGTAAGCGATCTGATAACCGCCCCAACTGTGTCCCTGAATCCCGATCGCGTCTTCGTTCACGTAGCCTTTATCAACGACTGCCTGGATTCCCGGCAGCACGCACTTCAAAGCACTCTCGCCAGGATAACCAATCGTGTAAACGATGTCGGGCATGTAGACGAGATAACCGTTGCTCACATAGAACGACGGATTGATCGACGTGCCTGGGGACGGATTGCGAAACTGGTGCAGACCCTGCGAAAGGCGCTCGTAGATGTAGACGATCATCGGGTACTTCTTGCGCGCGTCGAAATTATCCGGTTTGAGTAATACGCCCTTCAGCGGCACGCCGTCGCTGTTTTTGAAACTCACCATCTCCGCCGTGCCCCAAAGGTAATTGGCGCGTTGCGCGTCGCCGTTGCTGACGCGCTTCAACTCGCGGAAGCTGCCGTTTGTCACCCAGATATCGGGAAACTGATCGAAACGCGAAGCAGTCATGATCAGCACGTCCGCGTCTCTGGCTTTGGTGGGCGTGTTGAAATCTTTGGCGTCCATTAGCAGTTTCTGTGGCCACTCAGTGCTGTTGACTTTGTCGCGATAGAAGCCGGAGTCGCGCGTCTCCTGGTTTTCGGCGCTCAGCAGCATCGGCTTGTCAGGATCGATCGAGCGCTCTTTGGGATCGAGACGAACGTAACGCAGGGTCGTCTTCACTTTGCGACCCATTCCGTCGGTCAGGAGCTTTGCGCCGCTGCCGTCAGGCGCGACCTGCCAGATGTCATAACGATCGTAGATCAGCACGTCTTGGTCATCTTTGGTCCAACCGGCGATGCCGTACGAGCCGGGTGTCGACGGCACGTCGTTCTGTTCGTTGTAGAAGTTGACGTCGAGACCTTTGGTAAGGTTTTTGGTTGCACCATCGGCGATGGAATAGGAGTGCCAGTCTTTGCCGTCGAAGTAGATAGCGTACTTCGCGTTCGGCGAGAGCGAATAACCGCCGCGTTGTTTGGTTGCGAGTTGTTTGCGCGAGCCGTCGTCGGTGTTGACGAGGTAGTAGTCAGTGAAGCCGGGATCGTGGTCAGCCGCGACGCGATACTTGCGATTATCGGAGCCGATCGCGTAGCGGCCGTCGCTCGATGGGGAAACGTTCTCCATCGTCTCGTCCGCGAGTTGCACAAATGTTTTTGACTGTAGATCGTAAACGGCGCGATATGACCGATTACGATCCTGCTCGGCGCGCACTTTCTGAATCGGCTGCACGTAATCGTCTCTCCAGTGCCACAGATCGACGAGCACTTTTTCATCCGCCGGAATCTCTTCGTCGGGGTTTCGTTCCGGTTCGGGTTGCGGTGCGGAGCCGAGGAAAAGATGACTGCCATCGAGCGAAAAACTGAGGTTCGCGCGTTCGATGATCACCATGTCTTTC
>DASUPR010000542.1:0-10761 GCA_036281015.1 Pyrinomonadaceae bacterium | reverse complement strand
GGCAACGCGGTTGAAAGCCGCGGGCGAAATGACTGCGGCGCGAACGAAAGCGTTCTTCGATGCGTCGCTTGGCGTGTTGCGAACGATCTATCCGTTGGCGCCAGGTTTGGCGATCGAGCAACACGAAGCTTTGTTGTCATTGTGTCCCGAGTGCCGGCCGTCGAAGGAACTGTTTACGGCGCCGTACCGGTTTGTTTATGACGCGGTTGGTTTTTCTTCGGCTGAACGCATAGCCGAGTTCATGCGATAGTGCCGCTCTTTTCGGTAATCATTCCGACTTACAACCGAGCCGAGCTTTTGAGGCAGACGCTCGAGTCTGTTTGGCGCCAAACGTTCAGCGACTACGAGGCCATCGTCGTGGACGATGGATCAACCGACGAGACGGGTGCCTGGCTTTCGGACGTCGCTTCGAAGGTAAATCTGATTACTCAGCAACACGCTGGGCCTGGTGTCGCACGCAATAAAGGCGCGGAACACGCACATGGCGAGTATCTCGCGTTTATGGACAGCGATGATCTGTGGTTTCCGTGGACGCTCGCAACAGTGGCTGAGTTGATCGCCCAACACAACCAACCGGCGCTTGTTTCCGCAAAACTCGTATCGTTCAAAGATCCATCCGAACTCGATGCCGTAACACAAACAGCCACCAGCGCCGAAGTCTTCAGCGATTACTTCGCCTCGAGCGATCGCGATTGTTTTGTTGGCGCCGGAATGACGTTCGTGAAACGCGACAAGTTTCTCGATGTCGGCGGCTTCAGCAGCCGCCAGATCAATCTCGAAGACCACGATCTGATTCTCAAACTCGGAACGGCCCCGGGATTTGTGCGTATCGTCGATCCACCAACGCTTGGCTGGCGCCGTCATGACGCAAGCACGGCAGATAAATCGCTACGCAGTTTCGAAGGTTGTCGACACCTGATCGAGAACGAACAGCGCGGAGTCTATCCCGGCGGCAAAACTCGCAGCGTCGCGCGGCGCAAGATCATCACGCGCCACATCAGACCGTGGGCCGTGACGCTCGCGCGAACCGGCGAATGGCGTCCGGCCTGGTCGCTCTACAACGCCACGTTCGTCTGGAACCTGAGCCTGAACCGCTGGCGCTTCCTACTCGGCTTTTGGGCCAACCTGATATGAATCCGCTGCCATCCCTCATTCGTTTCGCTGAGGCATTCAATTCGCGTCGGCGAAATCTGTGGTTCGCGCTGCTCGGCGTGCGGTTGCGTGGTTACGTTTGGATGCGGCGCATCTCGATCCCGCGGCAGTGGAGCGACATCACGATCGAGAAAGACGTCAGTCTCGACGACGGCGTGGTCCTGTTGTGCAGTGGGCCGCCAAAGGAAAACAAGATCGCGATCGACCAGGGCACGTATCTCAATCGCTTCACGATGCTCGATGCGCACGCGCAGATCAGCATCGGTCGCAATTGCATGATTGGTCCGTACTGCTACATCACCGACGCAAATCATGGACGCGCGCTGGGCGTGCTGGTGAAAGATCAGAAGATGGAACCGCGGCCGGTCGTGATTGAGGATGACGTTTGGCTCGGCGCCAGTGTGGTTGTTTTGCCGGGCGTTCGTCTGGGGCGCGGTTGTGTGATCGGCGCTGGTGCGGTTGTTACGCACGATGTGCCGGCGGGCGCGGTGTTTGCCGGTGTGCCCGCGGCGCGGATAGGGAGCCGCTTTGCGGAGATACGTTCGCAAGCGGCGATTGCTTAGGATGAGTGTTCAGGCGTCGATCGTGATTCCGAGTTGTAATCGGGTTGATGAACTGCGAGCGCTGATACGTTCGTGTTTAAAGCAAACGGTGCCGGTCGAGATCATTGTTGTTGACGATGCCGCAAATGATGAAGTCGAGCGGATGACGCGTGTCGGTTTTTCGGGTGTTCGTTACTTCCGTTTGGGCAAGTCGAAGGGGCCGGCGTTTCAACGCAACCGCGGCATCGAGCTCGCAACGAGTGAAATAGTTTTTCCGCTTGATGATGACTCGCTTTTCATCTCGCCGCACACGGTCGCGCAGACGCTGGCTGAGTTTGACCATCCGCGGATCGGCGCGGTGGGGATTCCTTACGTCAACGTCAATCACGATGCGCGTGTGCTTCAGGCTGCGCCGCGCGACGGCGCGATTCACGTGACGTATGGCTTCGTCGGCGCGGCGCATGCGGTGCGGCGCGATGTCTTTCTCGAGGTTGGCGGCTTTCGCGAACATTTCTTCTACATGGGCGAGGAGAGTGATTTGTGCTTGCGCATGTTGAGAAACGGTTATGTGACGCGCCTGGGCAATGCAGATCCGATTCATCACCTCGAATCACCGCGGCGAAACATGAAACGCGCCAGTTTTTCGGGCAGGCGAAACGACATCCGCTTTGCGTGGCACAACGTTCCGCTTCCTGAGTTTCCGTTGCACCTCGCGGGAACGACCCTCAACGGCCTCAAAGCCGCGCTCACGCAAGGTTGTTTTGCGAGCATGGTGAAGGGGACTGCCGCGGGCTACGCAGATCTGTTCCGGCGCTGGAACGAACGCGACCCGGTTCCGCGTCCTACCTATCGCCTACATCGTGCACTGAAAAAGAAACCCTTGAAGCTCGAAGAGATCGAATGGCTTTTAGATCCTTAAAATCCGTGTTTCCGAATCGCCCCGTCGCGATGCGCATCTGGCGTGGTCCATTGCGCGGTGGGCGCGCGGTGATGAATCCACGGAACTCGTTGCGCAAGGTTTTTGGACTGTACGAGCACGAACTAAACGCGTGGCTCGAGTCAGCATTGCGTTTGACGAACCGCGTGATCGACGTCGGCGCGAACGATGGTTACTTCACGTTTGGTTGTGCGGCTGCGTTCAGGCGATTACAGAAGCGAAGCGAGATCATAGCTTTCGAACCTGACGCCGAACATTTCCAAACTCTTTCAGACAGTCTCGGTAGTCAGCCAGGCGGGTTGGTTGAGTTTACGTTGATACCGAGTTTTGTCGGAGCAAACGAAACCACAGATTCAAAAACGCTGAATAGCCTCCCGTGCCGGGATCGAAAAACCACACTGATCAAGATCGACGTCGAAGGCGCGGAAGAAGACGTACTCGCGGGCGCGAGTTCGTGGTTGCAGCCTAACAACTACTTTCTAATCGAAGTCCACAAGGAACACTTTCTTCAAAGCATTCCGCGGCTCTTCAAAAGCCACGGATTGACTTTGGACCAGATCAACCAGCGCCCGCTCAAACTGCTCGGACGCGAAATGCGCGACGAGCAAAACTGGTGGCTCGTCTCGCGACTTTAACTCAGTGTCTCGGTGCCTCTGTGGTTGACACTGACCACACAGACACGGAGACACAGAGAATACCTGCAGTGAACAGTTCAAAATACGTTTGCGCATTCCGGGGCCGGCGCGATTACTACCAGGCGCCGCTCGCGCTCGCCGAAGCAGAGTTGCTCGACTCGTTCATTACCGACGTTTACGCCGGTGGCACGGTGCGCGCGCTGTCAAAAACCTTGCCTGCCCGCTTGCGCGAAAAGGTTTTGCAACGACGACGCAGCGGCATTCCCGACAACCACGTCCGTTGCCTTTGGACGTCCACGCTTTTCGAACGCGCAAACTTCCGCCTAGGCAAACCCGAATCATTGATCTTCGCGCGCTACGACGCGGAGTATTCAAAGGTCGCCGCCGCGCACGCTCGAAAGAATCGTTCAAACCTTTTTCTCTACAGTCCTTACGCGTGGGAAGCGTTCACTGCGCAGTATCGCCACACGCCACACAAGGTGCTATTTCAGTTTCATCCGCATCCCGATGTCGAGTCGCGAATACTGAACGAGGACAAAGCGCGGTTTCCGTTTGTGCGCGAGTCGCACACCGAAGAGTCGGGCGAACGGCTCAACGAGCAACTCCGGCAACGTAATCGCGACGCGTGGAAACACGCCGACCTCGTTTTCTGCGCCAGCAGTTTCACGCGCCGATCGCTTCTCGAAGTCGGCGCGCCTGTAACGAAGTGCCGCGTCGTGCCTTACGGCATCGACGTGCCGAATATCACGATCGAAGCTCCCGAGACTTTCAGAGCTTTGTTCGTCGGCGCGGGCAGTCAGCGCAAAGGGCTTCATCATCTGCTGCTCGCGTGGAAGCAAGCGCTTCTGCCAAAGAACAGCAAACTCACACTTGTGTGCCGCACGATCGACAGCGGGATTCTGGAACTGGTTTCGACAACATCGAACGTCGAGTTGAATCGTGGTCTAACACAAACGGATCTGGTCCAACAGTTTCGCCAGAGCTCATTGTTTGTAATGCCGTCGTTAGTAGAAGGCTTTGGTCAGGTGTATCTCGAGGCGCTCGCCGAGGGTTGTCCGGTGCTCGGCACGAGTAACACGGGTCTGCCTGACATCGCCGGCGAAGCAGTAAACATTATCGACGCCGGTGATATCGATCACCTCACGTCGCAGCTCGAATCGCTGAGCCGCGAGTTACCGGGGAATACACGAATCAGGGAAGCGGCACGAAACAGTGCCGCTGGTTTTTCATGGTTGCGCTTTCGTCAAAATTTAGTCGGCGCGTTGGGGTAAACCCCGCGTCCGCCGCAGCGCAGGGCATCGTCTTGCGCTATCCGGGAATGGGCATCGCCGCCGTGACCGTCGCAACCGTCGCTGCCGTCAATCTAATTCCCACGCACCCCGAACCCGAAGGCGCGCTCTTCTGGCCCGCACTTGTCTTGACGCTCGGCCTGCTCATCGCGCCCGCCGCCGCTGCGTTCCGACAACCCAAAGCGCTGCTGCGTGCCGAACACTTGCTCGTGATGGCGCCGATCTATTGGCTGTTACTCGATCTGCTGCAAGGCGCGTATTCGATGGCGGGCGTCACGGTGAGCGAGATCGAATACGCCTTCATCGCGATCGGAATCTTTGTCGCGTGTCTGTGGCTCGGCTCGATGGGACGCCCGTGGCGTATGCCGTCGTTCATTCGAGACTCCGTTGCGGACGACTTGCAACCAACGGTTTACTTCTATCTCGTCATCGTCTCGTTTCTGCTCGGCATCGCGAAGTTTGCCGTCGCGACTGACTTCAACCTGATCGCGATGTTTCGATCGCTAGGCAGCGGGCGTTGGGACGCGCCGTGGGTGCGCGGACAGCTCGGCGGCTGGGACTCCTTTCTCGATCACCTTCAATACTTCGGTTACCTGACTTCGGTTTTGACGGTCGTCGTGGGCCGCCGCATGGGTTGGCGAAACTGGCGCACGATCGTGAGTGCGGTGCTGTCGCTTGTGATGGGGATGTTCCTGGTCCAAAGCGGCAGCCGTCGCGTGATCGGCGTCGTAGTCGGCGTTGCGTTGGTCTTTTGGATCCTGGTCCAGGACAGCAAGCTCAAGGTCAAACACGCGGTCGCGGCGATGGCGACGATGGTTGCGTTGCTGCTGGCGATGCAGGTGATGCTTCAGTATCGCAACGTCGGACTGACTGCTGCGCTCAGCGATCCGGCTGTCGCCGCGGAAGACACGCCCGCAAACGAGTACCTGCACGTTGACGATAATTTTTACCGCCTCTGCCAGGTGATTCAGTTGATACCGAACACGCATCCTTATGTGTATCACGGGTTTCTCGTGTACGCCGTGGTGCGCCCGATCCCGCGCGTGATTTGGCCCGATAAGCCGGTCGACGCGGGATTCGATCTGACGCGCGCGGTCGGCGATCGAGAGGTTTCGTATTCGTGTTCGGTCATCGGCGAGCTTTACATGTCGCTCGGGTTTTTCGGGATCGCGATCGGCGGCTGGTTGTATGGCCGATTCGCGGCGCTGATCAATGGCGTGTTGACCCAGTCGGCGGGATTGGGCGTGGTCGTGATTTACAGCATCGGCGTGATGGCGTTGTTTTCGGGAATGCGTTCGCTGCTCGAGCTGGTGCTGGTGAGTTATGTGATCGTCGCGTGGGTGGTGCTGGCGCGTTTGTTTCGCACGCAGCTTCAGTGAAGGCATTCGTTCTGACAGACATTCCGTCGCCGTATCAGGTTGAGCTCTTCAACGAAATCGCCGCGCAAAAGAAACTCGATTTATCGGTGGCGTATGTGCGTCGAGCTGATCCTGCGCGCTTGTGGCAACCGGCGCAGGCGCAGTTTGATTCGTGCAGCATCGACGGTGCTTTCTTGCAGGCAGATCAGCTTGCGGCGATCGCTGACGTTGCCGTGTTCAACTACTACAACAACTCTCTGGCTGAAAGGTTGATTCGAGCGCGCGCGGAGACAGGGAAGCCGTGGTGTTTTTGGGGCGAGCGGCCGGGACTGCGGCAGCCGAGGTTTGCCGGACGATTGTTTCGGCAATGGAAACTAAAAATGCTGCGGCGATCGCATGCTCCGATCTGGGGCGTGGGCGAGTTTGCGTTGCAGCAGTACAAGCATGAATTCGGGCGGGATCGGATTTACAGAAACGTGCCGTACTTTTCGGATTTGGATCGGTTCGCTCGGGTGAGTGTGGGTCGGGATCGGCGTTCGGTGCGGCGTGTGTTTTTGTTTTGTGGATCGTTGAGTTGGCGCAAGGGTGTTGACCTTGTTGCGCGTGCGTTTGTTCGTTTGGCGCGCGAGGTTCCGAATGTGTACTTGCGGATCGTTGGCGATGGAGATTTGCGTGAGTCGTTGCGGCGGACGCTGCGGCCGGTTGATGAGCGCGTTGAGTTCACGGGGTTCGTGCCGTGGGAACAGTTGCCGGTGGTTTATGCGGATGCAGATGTGCTTTGTGTGCCGTCGCGATACGACGGGTGGGGATTGGTCGTGCCGGAGGGGCTTGCGTCCGCACTTCCCGTGATTGCTTCTGATCGAATGGGCGCGGCGCTCGATTTAATCAAGGGCGGCGTGAATGGTTGGTTGACGCAGGCGGGTGATGAAGAAGCGGTGTTCGCGGCGATGCGTGAAGCGGCGACGCTGTCGAACGAGCAGCTCTCCGAGTTTTCAATCGCCGCGCGCGAGACGATCGAGAATCACAGTTTGCAACGCGGCGCGCAGCGGTTTGCTGCTTACGCCTGTGAGGCTGTTGAAAACTGGAATTGAGTTTGCCGAGAGCTGAACTGAGTTTTAACGATGTGCAGCATTAGCGGTCTCTTTCAACGCGAACTCGAGGCTGACGCTGTTCAAGTAGTTGAGCGCATGAACGCGTCGCTGCGCCACCGTGGCCCAGACGACAGTGGCGTGTGGAGCGCTGGTACTCCGGACGGTCGCGTAGCACTGGGCAACACACGGCTTGCGATCATCGACACGTCTTCCGCCGGTCACCAACCAATGCTCGATCCAGAAACCGGCAACTGCATCACCTACAACGGCGAAACCTACAACTTCAAATCCCTATCCGAATCTATCCGCCTAAATCCCCGTTCTCAGTCGGACACGGAAGTGGTTCTCAACGCCTACAGCGCATTCGGCACCGACGTGTTTTCCAAACTGCGCGGCATGTTTGCCTTCGCCATCTGGGACAATCAAACGCGCGAACTAATCCTCGCGCGCGATCGCTTCGGAATTAAGCCCCTCTACTATCACGTTTCCAAAAATCTCTTCCTTTTTGCCTCAGAACTGCGCGCCCTAATTGCAACTGGACTCGTACCGCGCAAACTCAGCTGTGCAGGCTTGGATTCGTATCTCGCAAATGGCTCCGTTGCCGCACCGCTCACGATCGTCGAAGGTGTGCGACAGTTGTTGCCGGGTCATTACTTGACAGTCCGCAGTAACCTGGAAACGACGATCACGAAGTTCGCCGAAGATCACACACCAGCATCTACTCGCCCGCAAACTCGAGATGAAGCCGTCGCGCAATTGCGCGCGGAGCTTGAAGAGTCGGTCCGAATGCATCTGGTAAGCGACGTGCCGCTCGGCGTGTTCCTTTCCGGCGGCATGGATTCGAGCGCGCTCGTCGCTTTGATGAGCCGGGTGAGCAATCAACGGCCCAAGACGTTCAGCGTTGTTTTCGAAGAAACCGATCTCAGCGAAGAAAACTACTCCCGCCTCGTGGCGCAACGATTCCAGACCGACCATTGCGAGATCCGCCTGCGCGAGGATCAGTTGCTCGAGATGTTGCCGGACGCGATCGGCGCGTTGGACCAACCGACAATGGACGGCTTCAACACGTTTGTCGTTTCGAAAGCGGTGAAGAATGCAGGCGTGACGGTCGCGCTGTCGGGTCTCGGTGGCGATGAGCTTTTCGCCGGGTATCCGAGTTTTCGCCGCGCGTTGAGGTTGGCGTCGCTTCCGAAGGCGTCGAAACAAGTGTTGCGCGCGGCCGCGGGTGTCGGGCGCCACGTGTTGAAAGCTTCTGTGCAGCAACAGAAGTTCTGGGCGCTTGCGGGAAGCGATGGATCGCCCGAGGAGGTTTATCGCATCAGCCGTCAGCTCTTCGCCAACGGTTCAGCGACAAAGCCGAATGGCAACGGCGACGTGGTGAACAAGATTTCGCAGCTCGAGTTGGCAGGCTACATGGCGAACACGTTGTTGCGCGACACGGATGTGATGAGCATGGCGCATTCGCTCGAGGTGCGCGTCCCGTTTGTGGATGCGAAGGTTGTCGATTACGCGTTGTCGTTGCCTGGCGAGTGGAAGTTGGACCAGCACCAGAACGCAGTGCCGAAGCCGTTGCTGGCCGATGCGCTTTCGGATCTGTTGCCGCGTGATTTTCTCGCGAGGAAGAAGATGGGATTCACGTTGCCGTTTGAGAAGTGGATGCAGGGAAGGATGCGCGCGGAGATTTCGAGCGTGTTTGGGAATGAGCGTCAGCTTTCCGAAGCGGGGCTGATCGCGGATGACGTGCGCGACTTGTGGGCTCGGTTCTTGCGAGCGCCGCGTGCGGTTGGTTGGACACGGCCGTGGTCGCTGTTTGTGCTGGCGCGGTGGTGTCGGATTAATCGCGTGACGTTGTAAATGAGAGTGCTGCATGTGATTCCGTCGGTGTCGGAGCGTTCGGGTGGACCAGCGGCGGCGATCGTTCCGATGTGCCGGGCGTTACGGGCCGAAGGGATCGACGTTCTTCTGGCAACGACTAGCCACGGATTAACACAGAACCTCACGGATAGTGTTAGGGATTACAAAGGAGTGCCGGCGCGATTCTTTCCCGTGCAGGCCGGTGCGTCGTTCAAATACTCGCGGCCGTTGACGAGTTGGTTGAGGACGAGTGTGAAGAATTTCGATCTGGTCCATATCCACGCCGTGTTCAATCATGCGTGTGTTGCAGCCGCCGGGGAATGTAGAAGGGCGGGTGTGCCGTACGTTGTGCGGCCGCTGGGGACGCTCGATCCGTGGAGCATGAAACAGAAGGCGGGTCGGAAGAAGATTTTCTGGTCGTTGGTTGGGAAGCGGATGTTGCAGGGATCTGCGGCGGTGCACTACACAGCCGAGGCCGAGAAGAAAGCTACAGAGGAGTCGCTCGGTATAAATCATGGGCGCGTGATTGCTCTCGGTGTCGAGGTGAAGGGATCTGAGCCGATAAAGAAAGCCCTGGATTATTTTCCGGTTTTGGGTGGGCAGCCTTATGTCTTGTTTCTGTCGCGTCTTGATCCGAAGAAAAACGTGGAAGGTGTGATCGACGCGTTCAGGTCGTTGAAAGAAGACGCGTGGCGCCTGGCCATTGCGGGAGATGGACCACGAGATTACGTGTCGACCTTGAAGCAAAGGGCTCGCCGCTCGGAAAAGATTATTTTCACTGGCTGGGTCGAAGGTGAACAGAAAGAAGCATTGCTGCGCGACGCGGCGCTGTTTGTGTTGCCGTCTCGTCAGGAGAATTTCGGGTTGTCGGCGATGGAAGCAATGGCGCATGGCGTTCCCGTGCTGGTGAGCCCACACGTGAATCTTGCACCTGAGATCGAGGCCGCGAACGCCGGTTGGGTTGTTGACTTGCCGCAACTGTCCAATGGCTTGGCAGTAGCGCTTGAGAATGAAGTTGAACGCGCACGGCGTGGCAAGGCTGCTTCCGGTTTTGCGCGGCAGCATACGTGGCAACGAACAGCGACCGAACTCGCGCAGCTTTACCGCGAGTTGATTTGACGATGCTCGAACAGATCACGCCACTGATTCTCACGTACAACGAGGCGCCAAACATCGGCCGCACGTTGGAACGTCTCACCTGGGCACGCGACATCGTGGTCGTCGATAGCTTCAGCACCGACGACACGGTCGAGATCGCGTCGTCGTTTTCACAGGTGCGCCTGTTTCAGCGCACGTTTGATTCGCATCGAAACCAGTGGGAGTTTGGGTTGCGCGAAACCGGAATCCAGACGCCGTGGGTGCTCGCACTCGATGCGGATTACGTGTTAACGAGCGACGCCGTCGCCGAACTCAAACAACTTCAACCGAACGCGGCAACGGCAGGCTATCGCGCGAAGTTTATCTACTGTATCAACGGCAAAAAGTTGCACAGTGGAATTTACCCGCCTGTCACGGTGCTTTATCGGCGTGAAGCCGCGGCTTACGTGCAGGACGGGCACACGCAGCGCGTCGTTGTTGACGGGCGAGTGGAACAGTTGCGCGAAGCTCTTCTGCACGACGATCGAAAACCGCTGCGGCATTGGCTGAATTCACAGGCGCGCTATGCCGAGCTCGAAGGGGAAAGGATCATCAAGCGTGAGGCGCTGGATTTTAGGGATCGGCTCCGCTTATGGTTTGTGATCGCGCCGCCTGCGGCGCTCTGCTACTGCCTGATCGTGCGAGGCGGCGTTATCGATGGCTGGCGGGGGTTTTATTACGCGTTTCAAAGATCACTGGCGGAACTGATGCTCTCGCTTTACCTGCTCGAATCGCGATGTACATTCTCGGAATCAACGCGTATCAC
>DASUPR010000541.1:0-4496 GCA_036281015.1 Pyrinomonadaceae bacterium | reverse complement strand
GTCAGTCAAATTCACCGCGTTCGACGATCCCAACAGCACGATCACGATCAGAACCAGGTACAAGTAAGGGCCGATGAAGCTCTTGTTCGGATCAGCCGTCGCTTTAATAAAAGGAATGCTCAGGTTCCACGAATAACCCGTACCTCCGATGAGCTTCGCCGACACGAACAGCACCGCCCAAACACCCACCGCGACCAACAACTGCCCGAGCAGCTTCTGCCGTCCCGTCAACCCGAGACTCTGCTTCTTAGCCATCTTCGAGTAGTCGTCCAGAAAGCCGATGAACGCGAAGAGCAGCGTCGCGATCATCGCAGTCCAAACATACACACTCGACAATCGCGCCCACAGCAACGTCGAGATCAACACCGAACCGACGATTAGCACACCGCCCATCGTGGGTGTGCCGCGCTTGACCATGTGCGCCTGCGGGCCTTCTTCGCGAATCTGCTGGCCCACCTTCAATCTTCTCAACCACTCGATCAGCTTGCCGCCAAAGATGAGGGAGATGAGCAAGGCGGTGATCGTCGCGTACGCGGTGCGAAACGTGACGTATTGAAAAACGTTGAGGGCCTTTACGAGATACCAGTCCTTATCCTTGAAGTGAGTGAAGAGCAGCTCGTAAAGAAGGTAGTAGATCATTGCCGATTGTCGATTGCCGATTGTCGATTGTCGTCTTCGCCCGCGAACGGAAAGCGTTCTTTCAACGCCTTAATCACTTTCTCGGTCGCAACACCCCGCGATCCCTTCACTAAAACCAGGTCGCCCTCCCTGACCTCCTTGATCAAACCCGCCGCAGCGTCTTCGGACGAATTGAAAAACCTCGTCTCCGACAGGCCTGCTTCCTGTGCCCCCGCTACGATCTCCTTCGCCAGGCCACGCACTCCCCAAAGCACATTCACACCGGTCTCTGCTATCTCGCGTCCGGCAGCGCGGTGCAATGACGCTTCATCCGGACCGAGTTCCAGCATCTCCCCGGCGATCACCAACAAACGTGTGCGTCCCTCGCGGCCTTCAGCCATCGTCCGCACCATGTTCAGCAACGAACGCGGATTGGAGTTGTAAGAGTCGTCGATAACGGTGAACCCGGCCGCGAAGTCGACGATCTCGCCACGCATCTTCGGTGGACGCGCCGTGCTCAACGCGTTCGCGATCTCTTCCGCCGGCAATCCAAACGCGACACCAACAGTCGCCGCCGCCAGCGCGTTGCTCAGGTTGTGATGACCGCTCATCGACAACTCCGTGCGCGCTTCACCATCCGGCGTCAACAAACGAAACCGAACCTTGCCCAACGAACGCGTGTCGATGTCCGCTGCAGAAACATCAGCCGGATTGGTAATGCCGAACGTCAACGTTTTGCCCGAGTGCTTCTCCCGCATCTTCATGACTAACGCGTCATCCGCGTTCAGGATGGCCGTCCCACTCGGTTTCAACCCTTCGATCAGCTCTGCCTTCGCTGCGGCAATGTTCTCGATCGAGCCGAGATACTCGAGATGAACCGGCGCGACCATCAACTCAACGCCAACATCTGGCGGCGTGATGCGGCACAAACGTTGAATCTCATGCGTCGGCGACGACATGCCCATTTCCAACACCGCGAGATCAAACTGATCCGGCGAGTTGCCTTCACTGACCATTCGCAAAACCGACAACGGCAGACCCAGTCCGTTGTTGTAGTTGCGCTCACTCTTCAACACGCGATGACCCGCGGACTTCAGCACGTGAGCCGTCAACTCCTTCGCCGTCGTCTTGCCGGCACTACCGGTGATCCCGACCACGGGTTTGTTCCACGCTTCGTAAACGCGATGCGCAAGCAGTTGCAACGCGGCGATCGCGTCCTCAACCAGCACGAGCCGATCGCGCATCGCTTCCAACTCCGGATCGCCATTCACACGATCGGCACGCGCCACTGCGGCAATCGCTCCTTGTCGAAACGCGTCCGCGATGAAGCGGTGCGCATCGACAAACTCACCGTTGAAACCGGCGCGGGAGTAGTCCTGCTGCGACAACGCGAAGAAGAGCTCGCCCGCGCCGACAGAACGCGAGTCAATCGAAAAGCCGGTAATTATGTTGTCAAACATCGGGGCGTCGAGATTCGTCTCATCGGCGCCCATCAAAACAGCTGCCTCTCGAACGTTCACGTGATTACGGCCTCTTCTCGTTCCTCAAGCAGCGCCGTCGCCAAATCTGGCGGCGGTTCATCCATACCGTGTTGGGGGAAACGATTTTGCCGGAGGGTTGAACGCTGACTGCGTAGTCGTCGTCTGCAATCCGCAATGCCGTAGTGTACGTCATTTTCCGGCATCTCTTCATCTGCCACGGAGTTCATTGAGATCTCCCGAAATCCACGTAAATGGTCTGCCCTGTATTCACTTCGCTGCCCGCTGCGGGGGTCTGTTTGTAAACCCTTCCTTCGCCACGCGCTTCAAGCTGCAACCCGAGTTGCGCGGCCGTCCGCGCCACGTCACGCACGCTGCGCCCGCGCAGGTCCGGCATCAACATCGCCTTGCGCGTTCCTACAGCGTAAACGACTTCACCGCCACGTCCTCCGTTGCTATCCACGGTCGGCAACGTGGCTCTCCGCTCTTGTTCGGTGCGCGCTTGTTCTTCGCGCAGTTTCGCGGTGCGTTCCGGATCCTGATCGGCCTCCGCGACCAGTTCCGGAGTCGACTTCGTTTCGATGTCCGGCATCACGCCGAGAATCGGCAGGATCTGTTCGGCAACTTCGCGAAAGATCGGCGCGGCAACATCGCCACCGTGATACGCGCCTCCGGGTTCATCTACCACGACGATGATCACGACCTGCGGATTGGAAACCGGCGCGAAACCAACAAACGACGCGACAAACTTCGTCGCCGAATATGCGCGTGTCTTCGGATCGATCTTTTGCGCCGTTCCTGTTTTACCGGCCGCTGAATAACCATCCAACTGCGCCGCTTTCGCGGTACCGCGCAACGTCACTTCTTCCAGCATTCCACGCAACGCGATCGCGACTTCCGAACTGATCACTCGTCGCTGTTCGGGCTGCGGCTGGTAAACCACGGCACCCGCCTCGTTGCGAACTTCGCGAATGATGTGCGGCGCGACTCGCACGCCGTTGTTCGCGAGCGCGCCAAACGCCGACACCATTTGCACCGGCGTGACGCCAATCTCCTGGCCGATCGCGATCGATCCGATCGACGACGGGTGCCAGCGCTCGACCTTGCGCAACAGTCCGGCAGTTTCACCCGGCAATTCGATCCCGGTTTTCGATCCGAACCCGTAGCGCTTGATGTAGTCGTACATCGACTCGTCGCCGACTCGTATTCCGAGTTTGATCGCCGCGACGTTGCTCGACTTCGCGAGCGCTTCGGAGATCGTCAACGTGCCGAACGGTTTGTGATCGTGGACCACACGTCCGGCAACCGTGATCGCGCCCATCTGGCAGTCGATGTGGTCCTCGACTCGCACGAGGTTTCTTTCCAGTGCGGCCGAGAACGCGACGACTTTGAACGTCGAACCGGGTTCGTAGATGTTTTGCAACGCCCAGTTCGATCGTGTTGCAGCCGACGAAGCTGCAACCTGATTCGGATCAAACGTCGGCGCGTTGGCGAGCGCGAGGATTTCTCCACTGCGCGGATCGAGCACGATCACCGTTCCCGATTTCGCGCGCGAGCTCTTGACTGCGTTGTTCAGCGCCTGCTCAGCCTGGTACTGAATCGACTGATCGATCGTGAGTACGACAGTCTGTCCCGGCTTCGAAGCGATCTCGTAACTCTCGTACGGTTTGCCCTGCGCGTCCCTTTCCAGAAACAGACGGCCGGGCTCGCCTGCGATCTTCGCGTTGTAAAAGCTTTCGAGTCCGCCGAGACCGTCGCCGTCGAGACCGACGTAGCCGAGCACGTGTGCGGCGAGTGGTCCATTCGGGTAATAACGCTTCGGCTCCAGGACCGACTGCAATCCCGGCAGTTTCATGTCGACGAGCTTGTTGCCCAGCTCTGCGTCGAGACGGCGCGCGATCCAGATAAATCTTTTCTTGTCAGTTTGAGCTTCGCGAAACTCGGCCAGCAGTTCCTTGTATTTCATCCCGAGCGACTGCGAGAGTTGCTGCGCCGTGCATTCGAGCTGTCCGATGTCGAGATCGCCTGGATCGAGAAACAGTGAAACTGTTTGCACGCTGCGTGCGAGCTGCCGGCCTTGACGGTCGAGCAGTTCGCCACGCTGCGGGCTGGTTTCAATCGCGTTTTGTTGCTGTTGCCGGGCGCGGTTCGCGAGTCCTTCGTGTTGAGAAAACTGGAGGTAGACGAGCCGCGCGCAAACAATCAACATCCAAAAGCCAATAAAAGCCGCGACAAAAAGCGCGCGGCTTAAAGAGACATCAGGTCTGGAAATTGATTGGGCCACCGGTTACACAGATTTTCACGGATCAGTGTTGGTCCGTGTCATTTGTGGCTAATTGTTGTGATCTGACCGGGCCGTGCCGGTTTAAGTCCCAAGCGCCGAGCGGCGGGCTCCAGCTT
>DASUPR010000540.1:0-14737 GCA_036281015.1 Pyrinomonadaceae bacterium | reverse complement strand
GATCTTTCCATGGCTGTTGAAGAAACCGGTCTGCAATGCTTCGAGGCCACGCATTTCGTCAGAATGCGACCACGAGTCGACAAGCGCGTTCCCCTGATTCTATTTCAACCCGCAATCGTTGAGGCTCTTGATGTACGCTACACGACTGGCGCATATGCGCCAGGCGTGAAAATTCTCCAGGATGTTCTTAGCGAAATATATGGAGCTAATCAGGAGTGGATCCTTTTGCGTTCGGCCATGCAGAGGGACGACTCAGCGATAGTGTCGACCGGAATTGTTTCTGAACTTCTTGAAAAAGCCACACATCTCGAACTCGGAACACTCGTAATCCCGGGTGATTGGAAGTGGATTCATTGATACTCGAAGCTATTTACACGAACTGCATACGAGTGAGTCGGGGTTTTGGTGCGATCAATGTTTCACTGCACTATTGATCAAACGCCGTGTCTACAGAAGATGAAGCGGAGGTCAGCGAGTTAGTAGTTCGTCAGGATCTCTTCGGGCTTGAAGCCCATCTTTCCCAAACGCTCGCGCGTCTGATCGATCATCTCTTTTGAGCCGCAGATCAGCGCGACGGGTGATTTCAAATCAGGCAGGACGTTGTCAAGCAGCGATTGTACGTAGCCGGTTGGACCGGACCAATCGTGACCGTCGGGACGTGAGATGACCTGGCGCAGTTCGACGCCCGCGTCTTCCCACGCGTCGGTTTCGTCGCGATAACTGAAGTCGTCGGGCGTGCGCGCGCCGTACAACACGACCAGTTGGCCAAAGTCGTCTTTTCGTTTCAACGCGTGACGCAGCGCCGAGCGCAACGGCGCAACGCCGGTGCCCATCGCGACAAAAATCAGATCTCGATTCTTCTGCTGGTCCAGCGGAAAGCCGTGTCCGGCGATGCCGGCAAGATCGATCGTGTCGCCGGGCCGCAAATCGTAGATCAACTGGCTGGCGCCGGTTTTCTGTTTGACCAGCACTTCCAGGTCCGGATCTTCAGGGGCACTCGCGAACGCAAAATATGCGGGAGCCTGATCGGCCACACGCAGCATCGCGACCTGACCGGGTACAAAATCGACGCGGTGTCCATCTTGAACACGCAGATCGAAGGAACGCGTAAGTCGCGCCTGATCGCGCACGCGGGTAATTGTGAGAGGCAGAGCTGTCTTGATCATTGGTTTTGAGTGTAGCAATTTTCGGCGGCAGTGCTACAATCTTGCCCTGTTTTTCCGCCCATGAACCGCAAGCCTAACAGAGTTGAGCCGATCGTGTTGCTTCTGCTACTGGTTGCGTTCTGCGCCGTTGTGTCGCAGGCACAGTCAGGCAGGAGACAACCGAAAGCGCCGCCGGCCGCGCCGGTTCCCACGCCAACTCCGGAACCGACACCAGCACCAAAGCCGCCGGAGGAGGAATCGGAAGTTGGTTTCATCATCGGCAGCGATCGTATCGGCACCTTCCACAATTTTCCGATCTCTTATTACGACGCCGCAATGCAGGGTTGCGCTGATCGGCTGCGCTCCGGTTCGTCGGCGGCAGTGTCGATCTCACAAGGAAACATGAACCGTGGCGAGGCCATCAAGAAAGCGAAGGGCGAGACTAAAACTTACGTCGTCTACATGAATCTGGTGCTCGACAATATGACCGCCCAATCGTATGACGACCTCGAAATCGATTACGTCGTCTTTGCACCACAAACAGCAAAGGTCGTAAACAGTGGCCGTACTTTTCTCCGCGCCGTGCGAAAAGGCCCCATCGTCGTTGGCCCAAGCTCAACCAGGCGCTCGGGCGCACTCTATCGCGAAGAACTCATCAGACAGGCCGGCGAGGACGCCGGCGAAAGAATCCTCAAAGCCCTCAACCTCGACATCCCGGTTAGACGTTAAGATTATTCCTCGTAGAGCTTCTCGATCAGGTCGTGGTACTTCTCGTCGATCACGCGGCGCTTAACTTTTAGGGTTGGGGTGAGTTCGCCGCCTTCGATGGTGAATTCGTTGGGGAGCAGGGCGACCTTCTTGATCTTTTCGTAGCGCGCGAGGTTTGGGGTCAGGCCGTCGATCTGGCGCTGCAGGAGATCGATGATTCGCGGGTGGTCGCACATTTCGCTGCGGCTCTGAACTTCGATCCCTTTCAGCTTGCAGTACGACTCCAACTGCTCCCACACCGGCACGATCAACGCCGCGGGAAACTTCCGCTCCGATCCCACCAACACCACTTGATTCACAAACCGCGAACGCTTGATTGCCTCCTCGATCGGCGAGGGTGCGATGTACTTGCCGCCGGAAGTCTTGAACAATTCCTTCTTCCGATCCGTGATGCGCAGAAAACCATCCGCATCGATCGTGCCGATGTCGCCTGTCTTGAACCAGCCGTCGTCAGTGAAGGCGGCGCGTGTTTCTTCCGGCTTGTTGTAATAACCACGCATCACGTTTGGCCCACGCACCTCGATCTCGCCGTCTGCCGCAATGCGTATGTCGACGTGTGGAATCGCCCGGCCGACCGTGCCCACGCGGTAATCTTCAAACGAGCTCGCTGTTACCACAGGCGACGTTTCCGTCAATCCGTAACCCTGAATAATCGGAATGCCCGCGCCGATGTAAATGCGCGCGAGGTCTTCAGGCAAAGCAGCGCCTCCGGACAGCAGCAGTCGCATGCGTCCGCCAAAAGCGGCGTGCCATTTCGAAAAGACGAGCTTTATCGCGAGCCAGTGTTTGAATCTCAGCGTTGCGGGAATAGCCTGGCGTTTGTCCGCACGCTCCGCATAATCGCGCGCCACTGAAACGGACCACTCCAGCAACGCCGTGGTCAACTTCCCTGCTTCAGCCGCACGCTCACGAATGCGTTGATAGATCTTCTCAAACATCCGCGGCACGCCAACGAGAAGCGTGGGCCGCACTTCGCGCATGTTTGGCGCCACCGTCAGCAACGACTCCGCAAAATAGACCGCCATCCCGTGATGCAAGTACATGTACATCGCCTGCCGCTCAAAAACATGCGACAGCGGCAACACCGACAACACAGTGTCCTGCTCGCCAATCGTCAGGTGAACGCACGAGTCGATCAAATTCGAAACGAGATTCTCGTGCGTAAGCATCACGCCTTTGGGTTCGCCGGTTGTTCCTGAAGTATAGATGATGGTGGCGAGATCGTCGGACGTGGTTTCGGCCGCCATGCGATCGATCAGACCGGGATCGCGTTGTTCGAGCTCGCGGCCCTTCGCCTCGAGTTGGACCAACGTCAGGCCATCCGCTTCAGTCACACCTTCGGCATCAAAAAAGATAACGTGCTCAACTTGCGGACACTCGCCAAGTATCTCTTTCATCTCGAGAAACTTTTCGCGGTTCGCAAGAAACAGGGCGCTCGAGCCGGAGTCTTTGAGGATGTAGCGCACCTGCGGCGGCGTCAACGTCGGATAAATCGGAACGTCAACCGCGCTCGCAAACAAACAACCCGCATCCGTGAGCGTCCATTCGACGCGGCTGTCGGAAAGCAACGCAACGCGATCGCCGTGACGAATTCCGATCGCATAAAGTCCGGCCGCGATGTGCTTCGCACGCGCGAGCATTTCGTCCGAGGAGATCGAAATCCAGCGTCCGTCGCTCTTGTAATTCAACGCGTCCGGCCGGTTGTGCACGCGAGCCGCGCGATTGAAAACGTCGATCAGCGTGTGCGGTTCGTCAGGCGCAAACGGCCGTCGAACGGGGACAGGCCGCGCCACTGAAATGTCGGCGGCCAGCTTACTCACGACGCTTTCACTCCGTTGAGCAGAATATCGAGCACCTGATCGGCCATTGGCGCAAGCTTGTAACGGCGCTTGGAGAGGATCCAGTTCGTGGCCATTTCGTCGAGCGCGCCGAAGACAATCTTGGCGACCACGTTTGAATTCAGATCACTGCGAAACACACCCGCGCGTTGTCCTTCTTCAAACGTAGTACGAATCAGCGTGAGATACTCGGCAAAACCCGCCGCGGAAAACTCTTCCATAAACTTCGTCGAGCCGCGCAGTTCAACCTGAAACACGACCGCCAGATCGCGATCGGCGCCGAGCCGTTCGAGATGCAGGAAAGCAATGCGGCGCAACTTGTCGCGCGGATCGGTGATGAGTTCGATCTGTTCGCGTGCCAGCGCCAGCGCTTCGTCAACACTGCGATCGAAGATCGAGTGAAGAATCTCTTCTTTACTTTTGAAATAGAGATAGACGGTGCCATCGGCGACGCCTGCTTCGCGCGCGATGTCGGCGACTTTGGAATTGAAGTAGCCGTTGTGGGCGAAGACGGTAATCGCGGCGCGCAGGATTGCCTCGCGTTTATCGCCGCCGGCGCGCACGAAGTTGTTGTTTAAGGTTCGGGCCGAACGCATCTTGCACTGAATGATGCCTCATTCAGTAGGTCCTTTTCAATCCTGCATGCGCGGTCCGCTGTCGTCACCACGCAGAGCCGGTTCTAAATCCTGCGGCAAAGGTCCGCCTTTGAACAGAAATTCCTGGGTTGGATAGGGAATCTTGATATCGCGGTCCTTGAATAATTGGAAGATGCGATAGTTGATGTCGCTGCGAATCTGCACGTGCCGCCGTGGCGTCCTGGTCCACACCAGCAAACGAAAATCCAACGAGTATTCACCAAACCTCATGAACTGCACGCGCGGCGGCGGATCCGTCAGCACGCTGGAAATCGAAACGGTAATCCTCCCGAAGGTGAACGACTGTGTGAGGTATGTCCAAACGCGAGCGAGAACACCCGCAGAATTCTGCAACAGCAACACAATCCCCGAAAACACCATAAAACTGGACTCCATCTGAACTCAGAACTTCATTGACACATCCATAAGGTCTAACTAATCTAACCCCCGGCCAATAACTTGAGCATACCCGAGCACACCACCGGACCCAACACTAGGAGAAAACTATGCGGACCCCTGTTTTTCGCAGCTTCCCCCGATTTCCAGCTTTTGCAGCCAGTCTAGTATTAATCCTGTTACTCGCTCCGGCAATCGCGGCGCAGACACAGATCACCACCGGAAACATTCGAGGTACAGTTGTTGACGCCAATGAAGCCGTAGTTCCGGGCGCCAACGTCGAGATCAAAAACCTCGAAACCGGTGATACTAAATCGCTTACAACCGACGAGGGCGGGCGTTTTGTCGCCCTTCAATTACAGCCGGGAAAATACTCAGTTACCGTCTCCAAACAGGGTTTTGCGACGACTCAAGATCCGAATGTAGTGGTGACCGTAGGCCAGGCTTTGGAACTGAAGTTTCCGCTGAAAGCCGCCGACGTGGCAGGAACTGTAACCATCACTGCCACTCAAACCGTCGACACGGTAAAAACACAAGTCAGCACCACCATCGACGAAAACACCGTCGCCACAACGCCGATTCTCGGACGCAAGTTTGAAGACCTGCTGACAATGACGCCAGGCGTCAGCATCACACAGGGACCTGACGGCGACGAGATCAACTTCGCCGGTCAACGCGGCATTTTCAACAACGTCAGTCTCGACGGCGGCGACTACAACAACGGGTTCTTCGGCGAGCAGCTCGGCGGCCAACGCGCTGCAATCGACATCACGCTCGAAGCGGTGAAAGAGTTTCAGGTGGTGGCTACCGGAGCTAGTGCTGAGTTTGGACGCACCGCCGGCGGTGTCATCAACGTCATCACCAAATCAGGCACAAACGACATTCACGGCAGTGTTTTCTACTTCCAACGGCTCGAAGCTCTCACGGCAAACACTTCCGACGGCAAACCGCTTCAGGACTTTCATCGCGAGCAGTACGGCGCAACTTTCGGTGGTCCATTCCGCAAAGATAAGGCGTGGTACTTTCTCTCCTTCGAAGGCATCAACGAAAACCTGACGCGCCCAAATCTGAGCGAACCCATCGGCGCCACGCCGTGCCCGATCTCAGCGCCGACAATCATCGCCAACGAAGGGCTAATCAATGCCAACGAAGACTGCCAGCGGCTCGCCTTGATCAACTTCATGCGTGCCACTCGCAATCAGGAAGAAGGCTTGCCCATCAGCCACAAGATCAACAACCAGGCCTTCTTCGCGAAGACAAACTTCAAACTCAACGACGCTAATGAATTCATAGTGTCGTATAACTTCGACCACTCGAAGAACACGAATCAAACATTCGACGTCTCAACCTACGGCAACTCCGCCAACGGCATCGAGGGTCCTTCAAAAATCAACGTCATCCGCTTCAATCTTCTCAGCACGATCTCGGCAACGAAGGTGAACGAAGCGCATTTCTCATATAGCCGTGAGCTGCGCCCGCGTTCGGCAATTCCTTCGAACATCCCGGCTGATACCGCGATGGGATTTGCGACGACCTTCCGTTTCGGCAATCCGTTCTTCCTCCAGCCAAACGTCGATGAACTCTTGTGGCGAACACAAGCGAAGAACAACTTCTCGGTCATCAAGGGGGACCACACACTGAAGTTCGGTGGCGAATGGCTGCACACGTTGAACGATCAAGTGTTTCGCGGTTTCTTCACTGGCCGTTACATCTTCGGCAGCGTCACGGGCTTCCTGCGCTACGCTTCGCCCGCCGCGCCCGGAGGTTTTGGTCCAAACACGATCGGTTGCTCGAATGGAACGTTCGTAACTGCTCCCGCTACCTGCACAGGCGCGGGCGTCACAGCAACCGGTAGCCCACTGCTGCTCTATTTGCAGGGCGCGGGTTTGACTGGTCCAGCCACGGACGCTGCCGGTGCGTCAAACATCACGAACGAAGATTTCGCGCTGTTTGCGCAGGACTCGTGGAGAATCCGGCCCAACTTCACGCTCAACTACGGACTGCGTTGGGAAGCACAGATTTTTCCGGAACCCGTCGTGCCGCCAAGTCAAACGGCGTACGGAATCTTCCTGAACGATCCGCGTTTTCCATCTGACGGCACGCTGCCGAATCAGAAGAAACAGTTTCAACCGCGACTCGGCTTCGCGTGGGACATCTCTAAAGTTGGCAAGTCAGTGTTGCGCGCCAACGCAGGCATCTTCTACGCGCGGCAGAACATGTTGTCGCAGGTCGGCTCGATCACGACCAACGGCCTCCAGCAACAGACCATCGTAGGAGTGAATCCTGTATGGCCCAATGTCGTAACGCCGCCGTCGACTGTGACGCCGTGCGTGTCAGGCGGAATCAGTAATCCGTTTCCGTGCTTCAGCGGCGTGCGCGTGTTTAGCCGCGACTACGCCAATCCACGCATCTACTCAGTCAATGTCGGCTTCGAACAGGAAATAGCCAACGAATGGTCGCTCTACCTCGACTACATTCACTCGAAAGCCGTTCACCTGACTCGTTTTCTGAACGTCAATCGCAACAACTTCTTCGCGCCGTTCCTCGGTGAGACGATGGTCACGAGTGCGGTTGGCAAGTCCGTTTACGACGGCTTCACGATCGGCATGCGCAAGCGCTTGAGCCGGCGTTATCAACTCGAGTGGAATTACACGCTGGCCAAAGACAAGGATGACGACTCAAACGAACGCGATCCGTTTACCGATCGCGCGTTTGATATCAACAACCTGCAACTCGACTACGCGCTGTCAGATCGCGACATCCGCCACCGGTTCAACTTGTTTACGTTTATAGAAATCGGCTGGGGCTTTGAAGGCAACTTCCGCGTGCAAGGCCGGACGGCACAACCGATTACGCCGGGAGCACGCACCGCAACCAATCGCAACACGGCGCGCAAAGACAATGAATACTTCTCGTTCGACTGGCGCCTTCAACGGCCGATCAGACTGAGCGAGCGCTTCAACCTGATACCCATCATCGAGATGTTCAATACTTTCAACAACGCCAACAACATCAACCCGCTGGTCACGCCAGGCCTGTTCAACTTCGACGGCTTTTTGCGTCAGGGCGTCGGCGATCCGCGTCAGGTGCAGTTGGCAGTGAAGCTCACGTTCTAACAGCTTCAAAAAACGCAGCGAGCTTCTGCGGATCGAGTAGTCCCTCGATCCGCAGACCGCTGCAAACATCAACTCCAAACGGCCGCACTTCCCCGATCGCTTCCGCCACGTTCTCCGGTTTCAATCCACCCGCTAAAAACAACGGCACGTCGATCGCTTCCCTGATCGCTCGGCTCAAACGCCAATCGTGCGTACGGCCCGTTCCGCCAAGCTCCTTGATCGCCAGCGACTGATTTCCCGAGTCCAACAAGATCGCATCAACCTCCGGCGCGATCGCGATCGCTTCGTCGACAGCTTCCGGCCCGGTGACATGGACCACTTGCACCAGCGACACACCCGGCAACGCTTCACGCAAACGTCGATAGCTTCCGGCGGGCAAACGATCGCAGATCTGAATCGTGTCAACACGCAAACGTCTCTGCTGATCGATGATGGCTTCCGCGTCCTGCTGACACGTCAACAAAAATGAGCTCACACTGGGCGGAATCTTCACCGCGATCTCGGCGATCAGTTCTTCCGCAATCGGACCCGGACCGCTCGGCATCGCCGACACGAGCCCGACTGCCGAAGCGCCGTGCTCGATCGCCAGCCAGGCCTCGTCGATGCTCTGAATACAACAGATCTTCACCCGCGGGTTTTCAGTAGCCTTCATTTCCTCGGACACCTTTCTTGAACCACAACGCATCATACCGCGCGGCACTCGGATTTCTCGCCACAGTCTCCCGTAAAACTAAAGCACAATTCTGCAAAGGAGAAAGTCCAATGGACCGTCTGCGTCTGTTCGTGTGGCAGTTTGTCTTAATTGCCATCGCACTTGCCGGCGGAGTACCGGCTAGTGCGCAAACTGCCGCGACCTCTGACGGATGGGTTGTTCTTCCAGTCTCTGATTACATCGCACTCAAACGCGCTGCATTTCCCTCCGACCCGGAACCCGCGCCGCCGCCAGTTGAAGCAACACTCTCGCGCATCGATTACGAGTTGAAGATCGACGGCGATCTCGCGACAGGTGAAGCTCGGTTGACCGTTGACGTGATCAAGAACGGCTGGGTGCGTATGCCGCTGCCTGCGGGTCTGATGGTGCGTGACGCGCAGCTCGACGGCAAGCCGGTCAACCTTGTCAGCGGAAGCGCCCAAGAGGGAGCGGGACGCATGGATGTGTTGTTGTCGAAGGCCGGACGATCCGTGTTGACGTTGAAGATCGTCGCGGAGGTCAACACCGTCGCGGGCACAGACATCCTGAAACTTCCGGTCAGCAACTCCGCTGTTTCGCACGCAAAGATCGAGCTCGTCAGACAAGGCGTCGACGTTCGCATCACAGGCGGACTGCTGCTCGAACATTCGGAATCGGCAACCGGAAGCCGTTGGGTCGCGAATGGAAAAGGCAACGAGGCACTCACGTTTGCGTGGCGCCGCAAGGTCGACGATTCGCGTTTGAATCAACCACTCAGAATGCGCGGTGTGCTCACGCAACTCGTCGGTCTCGGTGAAGACGCAACGCAGGTTAACGCTGAAGTGCAGCTTGACGTGTTGCAGGGCGTGGCGCAGGACGTTCACGTGCAATTGCCCGAACAGTTCACGATCAATCAAGTGTCGGGCGCGATGGTTGCCGATTGGGACGTGAAGAATCGCGATCTGCAGGTTTCGTTTATCGAACCCGTTCAGAACAGCGTGAAGTTTACGTTGAGTGGCGAGTTGCGCATCCCGCGCGCCGGTAAGCTCGACGTTCCGCTGATTCGTCTGCCATCGGTTGAACGTGAGACCGGAGGCGTTGCTGTTGAAGTGCTCGGCGCAGGCGAGATCAAGGAGGGCAAGCCGAGTGGATTGGAAGAAGCCGAAGCGTCGGAACTGGGCCGATTGATCGCGAGCCGCCAATCTCCTTCGCTGCTGGCCTTCAGATTATTGCCTGGCGATGGGAAAACGATCCGCACCCTCTCGCTCGACGTCGCGCGTTACACACCGCAGGCAGTGCTCACTGCAAACATCGAAGAAGCGGAATACAACGCACTCGTCGCGGTTGACGGCAAAGTGTTGGTCCAATCGCGATTTGCCGTGCGCAACAACCAGCGAAACTTCTTGAAACTAACCCTGCCGCCGACGGCCGAGTTGTGGAGTGCTTCGGTTGCCGGACGTCCGATTCGTCCGGGACGCGCGCCGGACGGCTCGTTTTTGTTACCCCTCGAGAAGTCACGAGCCGGCGGCGATGCGCCTCCGTTCATCGTTGAAGTTTCATATCTGGATCGTGCAGCGCCCTGGGCGGATCGCGGCCGCGCGCGTGTTGCGCTCGTGTCAGTCGATTTGCCGATCTCGAAATCACATCTACTGCTTCATCACCCGCCGCTCTTTCGTGTGACACCGGCGCCGGGCTTGTCCGGAAGTTTTCGCATTGCTACTTACGCGCCGCCTCAATCGTCATCGCTAAGCACGACGCAAACTGTTTCTTCAAACGAGCAACAGCAAGCCGAAGGCGAAATCTCATCCGACAAAGCCGAGATCAAACAACTGGTGGCCCAGGTCCGTGCAAACAAACAGAGCGCACGGCCCACGCGCAACCTCCCGTTACGTGTCGTGTTCCCGCACTTTGGTCCTTCGATCTTTTTGGTGTCGGAGCTGACCGGCGAGAACCAGGCACCCGCCGTAGAGTTTGACTTTCAACGTGACAGAAAGAGAGGCGACCGATGAAACCAGTATTTCTGATCTTACTTCTGACCGTGACAGCTTTCGGTCAGCACCGAAATTCGAACACCGAAATGCCGCTTCCGACCGCCGCCGCCGCCGGCACGGTGACGCTCTCGCTCGCCGAATACAACCGTCTCGTTGAAATGTCGACGCGCAAACCAAAACCGCTCGATGCGCCGCCGCTTCCATTTGTGTTGACGCGCGCAGTCTTCAAACTACGCGTCGAAAACCAAACGCTGATGGGCACCGTCAGCATCGACGGCACGTCGCTGGATAAAGGACCCGTGAAAGCGCCGCTGACGACTGGCCTGCTCGTGCTGCAAGCCGATCAATCGGGCAATCCGTTGCCGTTGCTGCTCGAAGGATCGAACCACGCGGCGATTCTGAATGGGCCGGGACCGTTTGCCGTCTCGCTCGGCGTCGCGTCGGCATTGACGATCGACGCCGGACGCGCAACGTTCACGTTGCCGGTGCCGCTGGCCGGGAGCTCGATGTTGAGCTTGGAGTTGCCGGGCAATCACGCGAACGTGCACGTCGATCCGGGAATCGTTACCAAGCGCAGCACTGTTAACGGCCACACGGTGATCGAAGCATCACTCGAGCCCGGTAAAGCCGCGCGCGTCTGGTGGACCACGCGAGAAGTCGCCGCGCCGGTCGCGCAACGTGAAGTTCGTTTTCTTTCCGACATCAAGAGCGTCGTTTCTGTTGGCGATTCGCAACTGCGGCTCACCGCGTTGTGCGACGTCAACGTGATCCAGGGCGAAGCGGCGGAGTTCAAATTGCCGATTCCCGACGGATACGAACTGACCGCCGCGTCGGGTAGTTCGCTTGAATCGAGTCAACTGTCTTCGGGTGTGCTGACCCTGCGCGTTCACGATCCCGCGAAACGCAATCACCAGTTTCTGATCGCGATCGAACGCAGCAATCGCGAACCGAAAGTCGAGCCGCCGCTGTTTGCCTTCGAAGGCGCGCAACGCGAGACCGGCGAACTGCTGGTTGAAGGTATCGGCGCGATGGAGTTGAAAGCGAAAGAGTCGGGCGGCTTGCGTCGCATGGACGTGCGCGAAGCAAACGCGATCACGAGATCGCTGTCGCATTTTCCGTTGCAGGCGGCGTTTCGTTACAACCGCCGTGCGGCTGAAGCGCCCAGGCTCGAACTGGAGTGGCAACAGTTTTCCGATGCCGATGTGCTTTCGGCCGTGGCTGAGCGCGCGACTGTCACGACGTTGACGAACGTCGAAGGGCGCTCGTTGACTGAAGTGACGCTGCGCATTCGCAATCATTCGCAACCGTTCGTGAAAGTCGAACTGCCGCCGGGTTCGCAACTCGTTACCGCCGAAGTCGAAGGTCAACCAGTGAAACCGGTGGAAGGTGCTGACGGCAGCCGCGTGCCGCTTTTGCGCGCGGGTTTGAATGCGTCAGGCGCGTATACGGTCTCGTTTGTTTACCTGAGCACGGGCACACGGTTTGGCAAGACCGGATCGTACGACATGGGCCTGCCGCGTCTGGACGTGCCGATCAATTTGTTGACGTGGGAAGTTTCGCTGCCGGAAAAGTTGGAGGTGAAACAGTTTGGCGGCAATGCACTGTCGGCGGAAGTGTTTCCGGCCGCGGCGCAAAACTTCCTGGCCGACGAGGATGATTTGAGTGAAGTCGATAACCGGATGTGGACGCGTAACGATCTGAGCGTGTTGGAACCGGGAGAGATCGGCGGCATCGTCGCGGATCCGGTGGGTGCGATTGTGGCCGGTGCGGCAGTGACCGTGCAAACACAATCGGGAACGAGTTTCAGCACGAGCACGGACAGTGAGGGACGCTGGGTGATAGCCGGTTTGGCGCCTGGACCAGTGAAGGTGAGGATTGAGTCTTCGGGTTTCAAACCGCTCCAGCATGAATTTCACTTTGACGCTTCTCGGCCGGTGCGAATGGGAAGCACGCTTGAAGTCGGGAACATAACCGAAACCGTAACTGTGACCTCCAACGAGATGACCATCGATGGCCTGGACCGCGCGGCGCGCCGTATTGAGGAGATGGTGCGCAAGAACAACACCGGAGAAGGCGCAGGTCGCGGCGCGCAGAACTCACCGTCGCAGAACGTGTTCAATCTGCAACGCCGCGTTGCGGGAATTCTTCCGGTGCGCATCGAAGTTCCGCGCAGCGGCAGATCTTATCGCTTCGTTCGCCCGCTCGTGCTCGGCGAGGAGACGAAGATCACGTTTCAGTACAAGTCGAAGTAATTGGTTTGAAAGTCAGGGGGGGTTATCCCTGATCTATGCGGCGTACCAGAGCACCGCGAAGAAGTGAAACGTGGTGCCGGCGATCACGAACAGGTGCCAGATGAAGTGACTGTAACGCAGGCCGCGCGCGGCGAAGAATGCGAGCCCACCCGTGTACGCCACGCCGCCGGCTAAGATCAGGAGAATGCCGGGCATAGGGACCAGTTCCCAGATCGGCTTGATCGCGACGAGCGCGAGCCAGCCCATCACGATGTAGAGGACCATCGAGATCCACGAGTGACGTGTGCGTGGTATTGCCTTGACGATAATGCCTGTGATCGCGAGAAACCAGACGATCGCCAGCAGCGTCCAACCCCACACACCGCGCAACACGCCGAGCGTGAACGGTGTGTAAGATCCCGCGATGAGCAGAAAGATCGCGCTGTGATCGAAGAGACGGCAGAGTCGCTTGGTCTGTTCGTGTGCGATTGCGTGATACAGCGTTGACGCGAGATAGAGCAAAATCATCGTCACGCCAAACACCGACGCGCCCACCATAAAATGCGTGCTGCCGCTACGCATCGCAGAATCGACGAGTATCGGCAGCGCGACGATCGCCAAGACCAGCCCAAGACCATGGCTGATGCTGTTGGCAATCTCTTCGCCGGCGGAGAGGGTGGGGATTGAATCACTCATGCCGCCGCATTGTACACGAATCGGCTCGCGGTCAATAGGTCTTTACGGCAACGCGGTGAAGCCGGTTAGCGGATTGCCGTAGAACGCGTCAGTTTTCCACGCTGTCTTGTTCCACATGCCGTCCTGATCGCCGATGATCTGGACCGGCACGATCACGATGTCGGAACCGAGGTTGTTGGCCTTGGCGATGCCGTTGTCGAACTTCCCGCCGGGCTGGACCGTGAACTTGATCGAGCGCGCGAGTTTGTTGTTCCACAATAGTTTGAATTCATATTCGCCGGGATTGTCGGCAAGCGTGAATATCGGGCCAAAAATGCTCGGAGCTTCGCCGGTTGTGTTACTGCCTTTGATATTTGGAAAATCACACTCGACACGCGCCCACTTGGCTTTCTGCGGCACTGAATCTTCGACGTAGTGCGTCGTGTTGTTCTCGATCACAGCTTCGCAACCCGCGCGGCCGACTTCCGTGCCTTCGAAAAACTTCTTGCCCACTTCCTTGCCCTGATAGAACAAGTGCGGGTCGAATTTATATGCGTCACCACGCACCCAAAACGCCACGTGGAAGTCGGGCATCTTCCACCCATACACGTCGGCAGGGGTTAGATAAACGTAACCAATCGGAAGGTTCCAATCGTGATCGACAAAGTAGACCCACTTGTTCGCGGCCTTTGGTCCAACTTCATTCGAGCGCGCTTTGGCGACTTTCATCTTGCCGGTGAACATCGTCGAGTCGGTGCCCTGTAGCTCGTTGCGCATCTTGATCGTGAAGTTCACGGGGCCGGTGTAAAGCGAACCTTTGTCTTCGGGAATGTCGCGGCCGCCGCACTCGGTCTTCCACCAGTAACCCTTCTCGATGTTGTTGGTCGAGCAGTCAAACTTGACCCACGGACCAGTTGGCGTGCTGAACTCGACGTAAAGCTGGCTGCCACTCTGGATTGGTCCATTGACGCGAAACTGCATCCGCGGCACCCAGCTCCACTGGTCGTAATTACCTTTGTAGACGTTGAAAGTGAAGGCCGTGATCTGGATCGAGTCTTTAGCAATGGTTGGCTGATCCTGATTGGTCGCAGTGCTTGCTGTCGGCTGCAAGCCGATGATCGTTAGCGCGAGTATGAAGGCACACGTCAACGCAGTCTTGTGTTTCACAGCAACATCCTCCTGGGTAATTTATGGTCCTGAATTTCCGGGCAAAGCGACCGGCAGTGCTCCCAGGGTTGAAGCAACCTTGGGCTGTCATTAGCGAACGCCTTC
>DASUPR010000539.1:0-8495 GCA_036281015.1 Pyrinomonadaceae bacterium | reverse complement strand
AGGTTTGGGGTAAAGCGAAACAGGCCGTTGAATTGATCAACAAAGCGCGTTCGCGTGGTCAGGATGTGACTGCGGATTGTTATCCGTACGACGCGTGGAGTTCGACCATCAGGGTGTTGATTCCGAGTGGGCGACATGAAGATCCGGTTGACGTCGCGCGGGGTTTGGCCGACGTTGGTGGACCAGCGAACATCACGATCGTTAGTTGCCGCGCGCATCCCCAATACGAGTTCAAGACGATGGCCGAGATCAGTAAAGCGGAAAAGATCAGTCCGGTTGAGCTTTACATGAAGATCGTGCGCGATGGCGGCGCGGGAGTGGTTTGTCACTCGATGAAAGACGCGGACATTCAGATGTTCTACCGGCAACCGTGGGTAATGGTCAGCAGCGACGGGGGCATTGGTTCGCGACATCCGCGCGGCGCCGGCTCGTATCCGCGTGTGTTGGGCCGTTATGTGCGCGAGTTGCGTTGGTTGAGCTTGCCGGAAGCGATTCGGAAGATGACGTCTTTTCCGGCGACGCGTTTCAAGTTACACGATCGTGGATTGATTCGCGCGGGCTTTAAGGCTGACGTGGTCCTGTTCGATCCAGCGCGCGTGATCGATCGCGCGACGTTCAAAGATCCGCAGTTGGTTGCGGAAGGTGTAAAGCGCGTGTTTGTAAATGGAGTCGAAGTTTGGAGCGACGGAAAGACGACGGGTGAGCGTCCAGGCCATGCGCTGCGTTTGCGCAAACAGCAATCAGATCAAAAGTCCGTCGATTAGTTCTTTGAGCCAGTTGACGTCGATCGGTTTGGTGACGTAAGCGTCGAAACCAGAAGCTTTAGCGTCGGAACGGAAGTCAGTTTCCTGATGCGCGGTGATGGCGATGATGGGAACGTTTTTGAACTGATCGTTTTGGCGAATCGCTTTTGCCGCTGCGAAGCCGTCCATCAGCGGCATCGTGAGGTCCATCAGAATGACATCAGGGTTTTCGCGGTTCGCGCTTTCGACGGCCTTCTGCCCGTTCTCGGCTTCGAACACGATGAAGCCGTGGTCTTCCAGCGCCAGTCGCAGAACGAGTCGCGTGTCTTCGAAGTCTTCGACCAGCAGTACCTTTAGGTCTTTTCCGTTACGTTCGCCCATAGTTCGATAGGTGTGAGGGGTTGGACTCTATGCTGCGGCTGACTTAGTGTCAAGCACCAAAATCCGAAACATATCTTTGGAGATCGTCGTTAAAGACCCCGGCAGTCCATTTTTCCAGCAATTTCTGAGGCAGGACTATGAAACGATTAGTAATTTTGATTTTGCTCGTCGCGCTCGCGGCTATCGCCGGTGTTGTCGTTCGCTCGTCTTCAAGCAAGGGCGGGACAGTGGCCGAGATTCGCGAGCTGGTTTCTCATCAGGCTACGGGCGACGTTCGTGAAGAGATACGACAGACTTACGAACTCGCACCCGGCGCGCGACTCGAGCTAAGTGGCATCAACGGCTCGGTCACGATTGAAACTTCCGACGCGAAGACCGCGGAGGTTTACATCGAGCGCACTGCGTCGAGCCAGGAAGCGTTGAACCGGCGCAAGATTGAGATTCAGGCGGACGCGAACCGGCTGCGCATTCACGGCGAAACGACGGACCATAACTTCTTCGCGAAGCTGTTTGGATCGAAAGCTTCGGAGCGTGTGAAGCTGAAAGTGCCGCGTCAGATTTCACTCCTCGCGAAGGGCGTCAACGGTGCTTTTGTCGTGGAAGATATTGATGGCTCGATCGAGGTTGGCGGTATCAATGGGAAAGTTCAGATCGCGAATGCTGCCGGCAGTGCGACGTTGAAAGGAATCAACGGAAGCGTGGCCCTTGGCATGGACCGGATCGAGGGAGAGGGCGTCGAGTTCAGCGGCATCAACGGCAACATCGAATTGCACTTGGGCGCTGACGTGAACGCGGATTTTGATGCGAAAGGTATGAACGGACGCGTGGTTGCGGACATACCCAACGTCTTCCTCGAGAAGGGCAAGCACCGCTACTCGGCGCGCATCGGCAGCGGCGGCGCCGGCATCACGGCGAAGGGAATCAACGGTAACATCCGCCTGACCCGCGCCGCGCTTGCAACCCCGACCGCACCAGCCACAGATTCAACACGGAATTAATCCGTGTTGTCTGTGTTCTTCTGTGGTTAAAGCTCGAATGGTTTGCGGGTGGTTAACGTTGGCGCGTTCCACCCGCGAAGTTTTTCGTTCCACTGTGGCAGCGTGTCGCGCAGGAATTTGTTGACCTCTTCCATTCGCGCGCGATACGCGGGTTGAATCTCGTCGAAGAACTGGCGCTGCCCGAGTGTTGGTCCAAAGTTCGAATCGAGTGTAAAGAAGAGGCTCCCGATGTTGTCCGCCACCTGATCCTTGCCTGGAAAACCAAGCCCTTCGTTACGCGCCGCGAGTTTGTCCTGCATCGTGTCCAGCTCTTTGATGTAGTCTTCGAGCGCTTTCATCAGGTCTTTGTCAGGCTCTTTGCTTAGCGTCTTCATCGTTGTTTGCGCCTGCTTGAGCTGCTCCTTCAAACTGTCGAGAAAACGCAACGACATGTTCATCGTCGACTGCATGTCGCGCAGCTTCACCTGCATCTCGAGCGTTTGCTGAAGCTCGGCGGTTGACGTCTTGATGCCCGGATCGAGTTTCACCTCCACGCGTTCTTCAAACACCTTATCGCCGACGGTTAGCTTCACGGTGTAAGTTCCCGGCAACACCTGTGGCCCACGCGGCCCACCGCCAAACGCGAGCTGCTCCGGCGTGGGCGGGCGACGCACTTCCGGACCACCCAAACGCAGGTTCCACGCGATGCGATTCAGGCCTTTCTCACGAGACGGCCGCTCGATGTCTTGAACTAACTTGCCGTCACGGTCGAAAACTTGAGCTTTGAGTGTGGTCTTCTCGTCGACTTTGTCTTTCAGGTAGTAAGTGATCAGCGCGCCGTTCGCGGGGTTCGGACCGGTGAACTGCTTCTCGCCGATGCCGTAACGCGTGAAGCGGGACGTAAATCTCAGCGCCGGCCGCACCGGAAACAGATGCGCGTTGCTATCGAGAATCTGCTGATTCATTCGCTGAAGCACGGTGGCGTCGTCGAAGATCCAGATACTGCGACCGTGCGTTGCGAGAATCAGATCGTTCTCACGCGGATGGACCACGATGTCGTGAATCGAAACGTGCGGCAGGTTCTTGAGATTCAACGCCAGCCAGTCTTTGCCGCCGTTGTAGGAAGCAAACAATCCCAGCTCTGTTCCCGCGTACAGCAGGTTCGTGTTCTTCGGATCTTCGCGCACGACCTGCACGTACGCTTTCGCAGGCAAGTTGCCGGAGATGTTGGTCCACGACTTCCCGCCGTCCACGGTCTTGAAGATGTAAGGTCTAAAGTCGTCAAACATGTGGCGGTCGAAAGACACATACGCAGTATTCGCGTTGATCCGCGACGGCTCAACATGCGACACGGGCGAATTCTTCGCGACGCCCGAAACATTCGCGACGATGTTGTTCCATTTCTTACCGCCGTCGGTCGTGACTTGCAGATTACCGTCGTCAGTGCCAGCCCAGATCTGACCGCGCTGCACCGGAGACTCCGCGATCGTGATGATCGTCGAGTGATATTCGGCGGTTGAATTCTCAATCGCGATCGGACCACCCGCATCTTTCAACTTCTCCGGATCATTCGTGGTCAGGTCCGGACTGATTTGTTCCCACGTCTTGCCGAAGTCAGGCGTCTTGAACACGACGTTGCCCGCAAAAAAGACCGTCGTCTTATCGTGAGCCGAAAACACGATCGGCGCGTTCCAGTTGAAGCGAAACTTGTGTCCCGCCGCTGGTCCACCACCGCTTCCGCGTCCCCACGGATTGATCGACTGCTGCTCGCGCGTGCGAAAGTCCGTCCAAACAATGTCTCCGCCCTGCGATTCCGAAAGATACTGCTCGGGATCATCCGGGTGATTGATCACGTAAAAACCATCGCCGAAACTCACCATGCGCCAGTCGTCGTTCATGATGCCCGCGGGCTCGCGAGTCCGGCTCGGTCCGGCCCACGAACCGTTGTCCTGCAAACCACCCATCACGTAATAGAACGGCGTCCGGTTGTCAGCGTGAATCTGGTAAAACTGGCCCAACGGGATGTTGTAAACCGCTTCCCACGATTCGCCGCCGTCGTAACTGACGCCAATGCCGCCATCCTGCCCGTGCCACATTCGTTTCGGGTTCTTCGGATCGATCCAGAGCGCGTGAAAGTCGATGTGCGTGCGGCCGGTGATCGAGCGAAACGTCTTGCCGCCGTCAACCGAAGTGAACAACGTAGACGCGACCGCATAGATGTGGTTCTCGTTGGTCGGATTGACGCGCACGGTCGTGTAATAAAACCCGCGCGACACGATGCTGTCTTGCTTCGAAACCATTTTGAACGTCTCGCCGCGATCGTCTGAACGGTAAAGCGTGCCGTCTTTCGCTTCGACAATCACGTACACGACGTTTGGATTACTTGGCGCGACGCGAATGCCGATGCGGCCCATCAGCTTTGGCAATCCGTTAGTTAACTTGTTCCAGGTACGGCCGCCGTCGATCGACTTGTAAACGCCGCCGTTCTCACTACCGCTGCGATGCGTCCACGGCTTGCGCTCAAAACTCCACATGCCGGCGTAAAGAATGTTTGGATTTGTCGGATCGATCTCGAGATCAGCGACGCCGTGTTGATTATCGATGTAGAGCGTCTTGGCCCACGTCTTGCCGCCGTCGGTGGTCATGAACACACCGCGCTCTTCGTTTGGACCGAATGCATGGCCCAGCGCGCCGATGTAAACAATGTCGGGATTCTGCGGATTGATCGCGATCGCGGAGATGCGTTCGGTCTCTTTGAGTCCCATGTGCTGCCATGTCTTGCCGCCGTCGGTCGACTTGTAAACACCGTCGCCGAACGAGACGCTGTTGCGTACGTTTGATTCACCGGTGCCGACCCAAACCACGTCGGGATTACCGGGCGCGAGCGCGATGTCTCCGATAGATAAGGTGCCTTGGCGTTCAAAAATCGGTTTCCACGTCACGCCACCGTTCGTCGTCTTCCACAAACCTCCCGAAGCACTCGCGACGTAAACAACATTCGCGTCACCGGGCACGCCTTCGACGTCGGCGATCCGGCCGCCCATGATCGCTGGTCCAATGCTGCGCCACTCGAGCCGCGAGAACGCCTCTTCCAACGGCGATTTGGTGTTTGCTCTTCCGTTCTGAGCGAAAGTGTTTTGCGCGATCAAGCTGACTACGAGCAGACAGGCAGCGACAAGGGGCAAGCGAAAACGCATATTGGGTCTCCTTAGGATCGGTGTGATCTGTGTTAGTCTGTGGCTGATTATGACATTTCCCCAAACTGATCGCACCAAACTTAAGCGCCTCCCCAAGCGCGGACACTTCGATCGAGAGACTGTCTACGCAATTCTGGATGAAGGCTTCATTTGTCACGTCGGCTTTGCCGTCGACGGACAGCCGTTCGTGATTCCCACTGGCTACGCGCGCGTGGATGACAAACTTTACATTCACGGTTCGCAGGCGAGCCGCATGTTGCGCTCGCTGGCGGGCGGTTTGGATGCGTGTGTGACGGTGACGATCGTCGACGGGCTCGTGCTCGCGCGATCGGCTTTTCATCATTCGATCAATTATCGTTCGGTGCTGGTGTTTGGACGCGCCACCCTGGTTGAAGATCCAAAAGAAAAATACGACGCGCTGGTGGCGTTATCAGAACACATCGTTCCCGGCCGCTGGGCCGACGTGCGCGAGCCGAACGAAGTAGAAATGAAACTGACGACAGTGCTTTGCCTGCCGATGGAAGAAGCCTCCGCGAAAATTCGCACTGGTCCACCGCTCGACGACGAAGAGGATTACGCGTTGCCGATGTGGGCGGGTGTCGTCCCTCTTAAATTGGTTGCGGGAGAACCGATAAATGACCCTCGTTTATCTGCGGAAATCCCTGTCCCCGAGTACGCCGCACACTACAAACGCTAGTTTCCTTTCCTGATTGCCTCAGTCAAAACGCGGCCGGTTGCATTCGTGGGCGCGGTGATGCGTAGCAGTGCGGACAACGTTGGCGCGATGTCTGCCGGAGACGCTGGCTCAAGATAGCGTCCGGGCACGACGCCGGTTCCCATGATGATGACCGGCACGTGCGTGTCGTACGAGTAAGGCGAGCCGTGTGTCGCGGTGATCGTGTCGCCGAGGTATTTGTATGGCTCGGCGATCATCACGACGTCGCCACTGCGTGCTGGATTAAAACCGTTAACCACGCGGCGTTCGATCGGATCAGTGATCGATGTTTCTCCGCGAAGAAGTTGCGCACGCGTAAACGAACGTGCGACGCCGGGAATCGTCAGCGCAGCGGCGGCGACGACTTTCGAGATCTCTTCGAGATCGACGTTGTCGCGTTTGAGTGCTTCGTAGTTGAAATAGACGTTGCCGTTGATGAAGGCGTCGGTCACCACTCCCCAATTGTTGTATTTTAAGATGTAATCCGCGGTCGGGTCCGGCGACTTGCCTTGCGGGTTGTAGCGCGCGCTGATCGCGGTGCGGATCGTCGCGAGTATGTCGGGTGTTTTTAATCGCCCGCCGCCAAGACCGAGTGCGGCAGCGTGTTCGGGAATCGGCGAGACGCCGTGATCCGCCGTGAACGCGATCAGTGTGTTCGACAATCCGACTCGCGCTTGCACGAAGTCGAGCAGCGTGGCGATCTGGCGATCGACGCGCAGCGTTATGTCCATCGCTTCATGGCTGTATGGTCCATAGCGATGGCCGACGTAATCGCTGGCGGAGAAACTGACGGTGAGCACGTCCGGATCGTCGTCCTGGCCGAGTTTCTCGTTGGTGATTGCTTCCCGCGCAAACGCAACCAGCACATCGTTACTGAATGGTGAATGGTCCAGAGCGAAGTAGAACGCTGAATTGGGTTCCTTCGCGCCGCCCGTGATCGTGTGCGGAAACGCGTTTGTATCACCAGCGGCGATGACCTTTTCCCATGGTTGCGAGTCCGGTCCGGCGTGTTTGAGGTACTCGCTTTCCGGAAGCAGGCGCTCCCATTTTGCGCCGAAGTACTTGTCGGATGGTTTGGTGTTGTTGAAGGCGGTGACCCAGGCCGGCAGTTGCTCGAAGTAGTACGTGGAAGTGGCCATCGTGCCGGTGTTGCTCAACCAGTAAGCAGCATTTGCATGTCGGCCGGCGGGCAGGATCGCCGAGCGATCCTTCGCAGAGATGCCGATCACTTTCGAGCGATCGTTCGTGAGGAGCCGTAGTTCGTCGCCGACAGTAGAGCTCAGGAGTCTGTGCGGACTGGCTGCGACTTCCCTCGGATCGCCGCTGCCGAGCAGTTTTACGTTCTCGTCCGTAACGCTTGTGATGCGCTTTCCGCTGGGACGATCGATCCAGTCGTTGCCAACAATGCCTGTTTGAGACGGATACGCGCCGGTCATCATCGTGCCGTGACCGGGCGCCGTGTAAGTTGGAAAGTGATCGTAGTTGGCCTGTGTCCACGACGCGCCGTCGCGCAGCAAACGCCGCACGCCGTTTGGTCCAAACAGTTCGCCGAAGCGCTCGAGGTAATCGTAGCGAAACTGGTCCACCACGATTAGCAAAACGAGCCGCGGGCGCTTCAAATGCGCCGGCGCGGCTCGTTGTTGGGCGGGTACGCTGGGAAAACTTAGTAGGACACTGATTAAAAGAACAACAAGGGGTCGCAGAGTCATGGGCCGGATGTTAACCGATCCGTGTCCGTTACTCGTAGCGTAATGCTTCGATCGGGTCCAGCGACGCGGCTTTGCGCGCCGGGTAGTAACCGAAGAAAATTCCCACAGCGACCGAGAAGACCACTGAGCCGACGATGGCCATCATCGAGACTAGCGTGGGCCAACCCAGCATCGCCGGTATCGCGAGCGACAAGCCGATGCCGAGCAGAATGCCGATCGTTCCGCCGGTCAGACTCAACACGATCGACTCGATCAAGAACTGACTCCGCACCGCCGACGAGCGCGCGCCAATCGCCATGCGAATGCCGATCTCGCGCGTACGTTCCGTCACCGACACGAGCATGATGTTCATGATGCCGATGCCGCCGACGAGTAGCGATACCCCCGCGATACATGCGAGCAGGATCGTCATCGTCTTACTGGTTTCGTTCGCAGCTTCCGCGACGTCAGTCATGTTGCGGACCGTGAAGTCATCCGGTTCGCTCGCAGTTAATTTATGACGCTGCCGCAGCAGTTCGCCGATTTGCGACTGCGCCGTGTAGGTCGCGTCTTCGGTGATCGCTGAAACATAAGCAATCTGAACGCGCATGTTCCCGAGCACCTTCTTCTGCACGGTCGTGTACGGCGCGAAAGCGATGTCGTCCTGATCGCGGCCGCCCTGGTCCTGTCCCTTGCGAGCCATCACGCCGACAACGCGAAACGGCAGGTTTTGAACGCGCAGCGTCTGTCCCACCGCATCCATTCCCGGAAACATGTTGTCCGCAATAGTCTGT
>DASUPR010000538.1:0-4116 GCA_036281015.1 Pyrinomonadaceae bacterium | reverse complement strand
CGAGGTCTTGCGATCCCCCGCTTTAACAACTGTCACCATTAGGTGCCGCTGCATTATGCGGTATTAGCAACCGTTTCCGGTTGTTATTCCCCATCCGAAGGTAGATTACCTACGTGTTACTCACCCGTGCGCCACTCTACTCGTTCCCCGAAGGGAACTTTCGCGTTCGACTTGCATGTCTGAGGCACGCCGCCAGCGTTGATTCTGAGCCAGGATCAAACTCTCGTTATAAGTTTGTTCTCTAGCAACATTATCGTTACTGGTATTTACTTAAGTCTCGATAATGACTCTTGCGAGTTTTAGACGCGAACTTTATCGTTCGCGTTTTGACTCTCAAAGGTCTTGAGACGGACACGCTCTATCTAGTTTTCAAACATCGAAGTCCAAATTGTATTTGGATTGCCTTACAGACGATTCAAACTCGCCCCAAGCAAACGGGGATATTAACCAACGTCCCCGTATCTGTCAAGCGAGCCTGAATTCTTATCCTATTGGCCGCTTCCCCGTGAAGAGGAATGGGCATTATAGGGACAAAAACCTGGTTGTCAATACCTCGTTACCGGAGGCGGGGGGTTAGATGCGTTTTAACCTCCGGGGTTGTCTAGTTCTTTTGATAGTAAGTTCCGCTATCGCAGCCACGACAAACAACGCTTCCGTCCGAACGCGTCACCTCACGGCCATCATTCACACCTTCACCACAGATCTCACAGATCACACGCGAACGAGGACTTCCCGGAAGATCCATTTCACTGAGCTGCACATCGACATCTTCGATCTTGAACAATTCCTCATCGCTGGCTTCCGAGTAGGCACGAAATTGCCGCTCGCGTTTACTGGCAATCGACGAGAATCTCTCATCCGCCAACGCACGCGAACTCTCACGCGCCACTACGCGCACCGCTTTGCTCGTCTCCGTATTCAGAAACGTAGCCGCTACCTTGCCGTAGTCTGCATACTTCAAAGATCGTTTTCCCAAACGCACTCCGGTCGCCGCGCTTACGGCGTCGGCCATGCACCGATCGATCTCGACCCAAACGATCGTTTTCCTGCGATCGATGCCACGCGGATCGTCGAGCCCTGCCAAACGGCAACCCAGCAACGCCATTCGCGCGCCCAGCAACTGTCCGGCACACATGTGGCCGTGCAACTGCTCACATTCGATCAAAATCTCATCAAGCGACTGCACTGCCCGCGCCTTCCGTTTCCGCGCAATTAACCAGACACCGGATACGCTCGATCAGTTTCATCAAACTTTGCGGATCCTCGCCCGACACATAGATCGCGTCTGCGCGTTCCACAATCTGCTTCGCGCTCTTCTTGATCTTTGCATCGTCACCCCGCCGCACCATCACAAAAAGATCGACGTCGACAAACTGTGCGAAGCTGTTTCCTTCAACAAACACGCCTTTCGCATTTACGCGCGACAACGCTTCGCGAATACCTGGCTCGACCTGATCGTCCGTGCCGATCAACCAATGAACGTTCGAAGCACCAGCATCCCAATAACGTCCCGTGTCCTTGCCGAGCGCGTACGTAGCTTCGCGTCCCGAACGCACCACCGGCTCCTCGGACAACAGATCACTCACACAACATGCGTGCGGGTCTTTTCCACACGATCGATAATGCCCGCGAGTAGTCTTGATCGCTTCCCAGCCCGGAAACGCGGCGAGCAGATCGCAAACCAGCGTCGTCTTGCCGACGTTGGAAGTGTAGCCGCCAATACCGATCACGAGCGGACGATCCATAACTGTTATTTTCGACGCCTGCCGCCGCTGCCGAGGTTGGGCGCATTTACCTTCAAAACTCCGCGTGCGTCTTTGTAAACACTGTAGCGCACCTCTTTGACTTCCCCGCCCGCTTCCTCTTGCGTCCGGATAATAAAAGTCTTGTTATCGCCTTGTCCGTCGACTCGCGCCGGCAAATAGCCTCTCAAGTCAGGACTGCGATAAGCCGTGTAGTGCTCCTGATTGCGTTTGTCGTAACCAAGCACGTAAATGCGATCGAAGTCCGGCTCATCAATGCCGTGCTGCCGGTTCGCACTGCTCTTCTCCAGTATCATCCAGCTTCCCGGCTTTGCTTCGCGAGCGCCGTCTTTGTTGCTTTCGCTGCTGTCCTTGTCGCCATCAAGACGCTGCCACGCAACAAACTCGCGTCCGGTGCGATAGAAGATGATGTCACTCGGAACCGCAAGCTCGACCTGTTTGCCGTAAATCCAACCCGCTGGCGCAGGCGACGCGTTTGGCGAAAGCCGCACCTTGTACCAAAGCTCGTTCGGCTCTTCTTCTTCAGTCTCCCCCTCACTTTGCCTTCCCGGTCTCGCGGAGTTTTGTTGCACGCTGCCGGCTTTGGGAGCCACGTCCGTCTCGATCGCTTCTGAAGACTTCGGTTTCGGCACGCGCTTCCAACCCACGATTTCAAAACTCGAACCGCTGTCGAGCCGCATCATGATGTTTTCGTTGCCGCTGCGATCGGGCGTCAGTCGCAGGTTTGAGCTCGCGCGAAGCTGACCACTCGCCTGTGCCGGAATTTCTTTGTCCTGCTCGGCGAGTTTGCGCGATTCCTCGAGCACGTCTTCGGGCATCACGTTGCGCGCTTCGATCCAACCTTCGGTCGTGTCCTCATCGCGCGCCTTCACGCGCAGCCAGCGTTCTTTTCTGGTGTTGTCACTCGGATCGTCAACGTCTGTCGAATCGAGTATGTCAACAACGTCGCCTCGGTTGACTTGCAGCAGATCCGCCGCGACCACGGCGGTCGAACTGCGAATCTGCGCGCGGCGCGCGACGACGACTCCGGTGGTGTTCTTCGACGCGAGCGTTTGACAGCCGAGCAGTATCAGAGGGAGAAGTAAAACTGCGCTGGTCTTAAAAAGTCTGATTTGCATATCTAGCGGTAATAAAGTGACTTCAATAGCTGCTTCGGGTCGGCGAAAAGCGGCTTGAGATCAAGCTCCTGTTTTCCCGAAATGTAACTCTTCGCCAGCTCCGCGCCGGCCGGAGTCGAACTCAGCAACTGGATTATAACGTCATTTCCATTCGCGGGTTGAGCCGCCGAACGGGCAAACAAGTTGTTGTAGACACTGCCGAGCGACAACTTCCCGCGCGAGTCGCGCTTGATCGCGAGATCGTACAGAAACGCCACCAGCATCCCCTTGTCGTAAACGGCCGCGTTGCCGCCGGTCCAACGTCGTTCAGATGCTTCGATCAACGAAAGATCGTCCGCGCGCGAGAGATACGCATCGTAAACACGCTGGAGCGTCGCCAAATATTCTTTTGTATTGATGAACTTCAAATCCAACGCGGTGACGAGCGCGGTGTAGAGCGTGAAGCCTTCAAAGAACCAGTCGTAATCGCCCTCGAGCGCCAACGAGTTCGGCACCCACAGGTGCAGCAGTTCGTGCGTGAAGATGATGCCGAGCTGTCCAGTCCAGTTCGAGATCTTCGCCGACGGATCCATCAACAGAACAACGGTGGAACCCCGGGTTTCCGCCAACCATTTAACCTTTCCCGTAGCGAAGGGCAGCGGCGCAATCATCACTGCTGTTTTCGCTTTTAATTTGAACGCCGTTAACGCGCGGTATTTTCCCAACACCTTCGTCGCGGCTTTCAAAATCGTCGAGTCTTCGAACGACCACGCACCGCTGATCACCGCATCGATCACGACGTCGTCAACAGTCTTCGCCTGTCTGCGCAGCCCTCGTCCGACAAAAAAGACAGCGTTCTCCGGCTTGGGAATCCGATACCTGCCCTGCCCGTCAGCTTCGATTGTCGAATGTATAGTCCAACCGGAAGGAAGCGAGAACTCGACCAGAACATCCGTTAGTTGCTGCGGCAACAAATCCGCCGGCACTAAAAACCCTGACTCGCCCCCTATCCAACTAACGTGTGCAACATCCGCAGCACTCGGCCGCACAAGCTTCACAACGTACTCAATCGTCTCGGCGCCCACATTCGCCCGAAACTCGCCGGTCGTAATCTTCTTCGCGCCGAGATCCGTTCCGCCCGCGCCGAAGGCATGAAACTGTTCGACCCGCTCCGCTAACCCCAACACTCCCGCGTACGCGTTTCGAAACGACCACTCGCGGCCCGGCGACAGCGACTCGACCCGAATCTTTATCTC
>DASUPR010000537.1:0-5784 GCA_036281015.1 Pyrinomonadaceae bacterium | reverse complement strand
TGACTTGCTCAACGATCGCGCCGTTGTTGCCAAAGATTATACCGTGAATCTCGACTGACGTTTCGCGCCGGCCGTTGACAGGCATGAACGTAAGATCCGCGGCTTTGAGATTGATAAATGAGCGAACGATCGAACCTTCAGTTTTTCCGTTTGCAAAGAACGACGTTAGATCGAGTTCGAGATCCGGCGCTTCAAACGGAGAGGTCAGCGCTAGATTGGTTTCGTCTGTCGCGGTAAGGCGCGCGCGGTTCGCGTCTTCTTCGGTGATGCCATAGAAACCGGCGCGTGTTCGCAAAGTCATTCCCGAGCGTTTTACTTTCGCTTTGATTTGATGGAATTGGCGGTTGAAAGTGTCTTCAGTGGGCCGGTACCCAATGAGGTAATAACCACGCTGATCTTCGAGGATGCGATCGAGTTGAAAATCATTTGAGTTGCGGATCTGAAAACCACCAGTTTGCCTGGAGATCAGTTCACCTCCCGCCCGGCGTTCATATAGTAGTCGAGAACGTTGTGACAGCAACGAATTTACCTGTGGTCCAATCGGTCGAATGCCCCTGGGCGAGTCGGCGGCGGTGAGTCCGGTATATTGCAAGCCTTGCGTGTCGACCGAATAGATGACTACCGAAGAGCGAATCGCTTTCTCGGCGATCCGCTGCAACCCGTCGCTGTTGTCCCTTTCGTAAGGATCGACAGTCATTGCGGTAGACTCGTCACCGCCCACGATCTCCTGGTCCTCTCTAATAGGAATGGCGTCAGACATGAGGATCATCGACTTGCGCCCGGGCAACCGGCCCATCGACTCGAGAATGAAACGCAGCGAGTTCATCGTTCTTGCCGAACCCAGAAAATCGCAAGCGCCAACACCTGTATCTCCGATACGCGGGAGAGGCGATATTCCTACGCGGCTGCAAAGGTTCCAGCGTATTTGTTCGACAGCGCGGTTTAGGAGGCGCTTGTCATTAGTGAATTGTTGCAGCGCACCCATCTCGCCGCCGGTGCGAATCACGGCGACAAGATCGTTTGGCTGCAATTCCTCGGCGATAAACTTTCGTAACTGGCGCCGTATGTGGTGGATGCTTTCGAACGAGAGACCCAAATCGTCAACCACCATGGCGATTGTGCGGCGTGCAACGTCACGTTTTATTGGACCACCAGGAACGGTGACGCTGCTCTTATCGGCAGGGGACGACGAATCGGAGGAAACATTCGAGATGTAAGCGAAGGTGGTGATCGTCTGTTTTTTCCCATCCTGGTAGATCTCGAAATCTTCAGCCTTCAGATCGCGTACGGGTTTACCGTCTTTCGTCACGACGGCATCGATTTGGACCAGGTTCGTGGTGATTCTGACTACGTCGTCTTGCTCGCCGGCAGGCTTTGTCTGGGCCGCGAGTGGGGCGACGGGCAGAAAAGTACAGACCGACACTAACAGTGCGAGGGTAACTCTATGTCTCATTGGGGTAGTCTCCTAAACTTTCGTGTTAGGGGAGAGAGGTTGAGTTTTTGGTGTATTATCCTTAAGCTCTGTCATTTTGGATCAGGGAGAATAAAATGTCGAGAACTTTCCTCCTGGTGTCTTGTCTCGTGATTGGTCTTCTGGTCCTGGCGTGTGGTGGTCCGACGAACAAGAATGGCGCGCCGACTAACAGTTCCAGCTCCAGTACGGCGGCTAATACAGTTCCGAGCGGTGAGCAAATCGGCGTTCCGGAGTGTGACAGTTTCCTGAATGCTTACGAAAGCTGCGTCTCAACCAAAGTGCCCGAGACACAACGTGCGCAATTCCAAACCATCATGACCAACTGGCGCGCCGAGTGGAAAAAGCTGGCTGCCGACCCACAAATGAAAGCCGGGCTGATCACTGCGTGCAAGAATCACATGGAAACCGCACGCACGCAGATGAAGGCTTACAACTGCACGTTCTGATTTTCAGGTGTGAAACTTGGAGGGGACGTTTGCGCGTCCCCACTTAAGCACACGGCTCATCCAGACCAGTTCATCGAGAAAATCCGCCGCGAACTTTTCATACAACGGATTGAGCAACTTGCCCTGCTCGTCGAAGGTGCTCTGCACCTTCGGAAAGTTCAGGTCTGTGAAAGAAACCGCGAGGCCGAGTTCGCGCACCATCGGGACCATTGCTTCGATAACGCGTGTGCCGCCCCACGGTCCCGCCGACACACCGACAAAAGCCACAGCCTTGTGAACGTATTCCCTGAGCAATAGATCCAGCACACCCTTCAAGCTTCCCGGATAGCCGTGGTTGTATTCAGGCGTGACGATCACGAGGCCATCCGCGCGAACGATCGCCTCTCTCCATTCGGGAAAACGATCTTTTATCTCCTGGCCGTAATCGTCGTGAGGCAAAGCAAACTCCGCGGTGTCGAAAAGGCGCGTCTCTATCTCGGGCCGCTTCTTCATCTCGCCGAGTAACCACTGCGCGGCGAGATGGCTCTTCCTGAGTTTGCGATTGGTGCCGAGTAGAATCGGGAGAAACAGTTCGCTCATCGTTGTGTTCCTTGTGGCTCTTTGGGGTTCATAGTCATCAACGCGGCGAACGTCTCGATACCGTTCCACAAGTTTCCCAGAATGACGTTTTCGTTCTCCGCGTGTTGATTGTTGTCGTAGTTTGCGATGGGCACCGAGATCGTTACGGTCTTGAGGTTCTCGGTGATGATTGAAAGCGGCAGGCTGCCGCCGGAAGTCGGCAGCAACACGATCTTGTCAGGCGTGGTTGATTGCACTGCTTCGATCACGGCGAGCGACACGGGCAGATCCATGCTCGTGCGTTCGGCGTTGTAACCGCCCGGGCGGACGTTGATGCGCGCGATCAGCGGATGTTGAGCGCGTTCGGCGTCTGTCGGAGCTTTGTCTGTGACGAAGTAACCCTGTTTGCGAACGTGCGCGATCAAACGTTCGACCTGTCGCCGGTGATCGTTTCCTTTTACGAGACGCAGGTCCAACACGGCTGTTGCCGTCGTAGGAATAACGTTGCGCGCCAGGTCCCCGACGTCGCCACTCGCGAAACCGTTGATGTTCAGCGAGGGAACGTTGATCAGCTCCATCAGCGACTTGCCGGCGCCTTCCGTGCGGCTCAGGCCCAACTGTTTTTTGATCTCTTCGTCGTACTGCGGCGCCTCCGCGATCGCGCGGCGCTCTCGTTCGCCTAAAGGTTCGACGTCTGAATACCAACCATCGACAAGCACACGGCCGTCGGCGTCTTTCATCGACGAGAGGAGTCGCGCGAGCATCATCGCGGGGTTGGGCGACCAGTTGCCGTAGTGACCGCTGTGTAGCGGGCGCTTCGCGGCGTAAACCGTGACGTCGACGTTCACATCGCCGCGCGCGCCAAACACGACCTGCTTTTTGCCCGACTGGTGTACTGGTCCATCACAGATGATCCACGCGTCGGCTTCGAGCAACTGTTGATGCGCTTTGATGATCTCGGCGAGGTGTGGTGAGCCGGCTTCCTCTTCGCCTTCGAAAAAGAATTTGATGTTGGAGGTGGCGGCAATGCCCGTTGCTTTGAGTGCGGCGAAGGCGTTGAGAATCGCCATCACACCGGCTTTGTCGTCGGACGCAGAGCGCGCATAGATGCGCCACTCGGTGTTGAAAGGCTCAGTCGCGGGCGGCGCCGGCACGATCTGGCCGCCTGCTTCGATCGCGGCGTGACGAAACACCGGTTTCCATGGATGCGTTCCGGTCCACTGTTTGGGATCGGTCGGCTGGCCGTCGTAATGCGCGTAAAGCAACAACGTGCGCTGCGCGCCCGGGACTTTCCACTCAGCATAAACGGCCGGTGGCGTGTTGGGCGACGGGCCTTCGAGCAGGCGCGGCTCGAGCCCACGCTGCTTCATCATCCCGGCGATAAACTCGGCGTTTTTGCGGATGTTTGGGTTGTCTGACGCGACGTTCGGAATCGACAGCAGCGTCAGGTATTCGTTGATAATCTTGTGTTCGTTGGCGCGCCGGTATTCACGCACTTTGTCCTGCGTGCTTTGGGCCAGCGCCATCGTGGGCAGAACAACGAGGAGCAGCAGTAGTCGAAGCATTGGCGGATTATACAGGTTCGGGACAACCCGGCGGAGGCAAAGACTTGTGCTTTTGTATGGCTTACTTCTTCATCAGCTCCAGCACCGCTGAAGTCATCGCTTTCACACCCGTCCGGAGCGTTGGTTCCGGTACGGGTGCGAAGAGCGCCGAATGAAGTCCGGGCAACGCGACGCCCGACTCTCGGCTCTGTTTCACTTTCGCGGGATCTGACGCGCCGAGCCAGAAGATCGTCGTCGGAATCTTCTGGTCCAAACTGAAGTAACCAAAATCCTCGCTCGCCATGATCGGCGGCACCTTCACCACGTTCTCTTCGCCGAGGGCTTGTTTGAAAGCCACTGCGAGACGTTCGAGCAACTGCGGATCGTTGTACGTCGAGCCTGTGCCTTCGCTGACTTTCACCGTCGGCGCGCGATCTTCCGGAATGCCAGACGTCAAAGCCACGCCTTTCACGATGCGCTCGATGGACGCGAGGATGCGTTGCCGCACTTCGGGTTTGTAAGTGCGAACAGTTAGTTGCAGGTTCACTTCGTCGGGGATGATGTTGTAACGCGTGCCGCCGTGAATCGAACCGACCGTCACCACGGCGGGATCGAGCGGCGAGTTTTCACGGCTCACGATCGTTTGCAAAGCCATGACGACCTGGGCCGCGGTCACGATCGGATCTTTCGTGTTTTCGGGCGCGGAACCGTGGCCGCCGACGCCACGAATCTTCACGTCGATCGATGTCGCGCTGGCCATCGCATAGCCGGGCGTGTAACCGACTTTGCCCGTTTCCAGTTCGGGTTTGTCGTGCAGCGCGATCGCGAAGTCGGGCTTGGGAAAACGCGTGTAAAGATCGTCGCGCAGCATCGCGTTTGCGCCGTCGCCGGTTTCTTCGGCGGGTTGGCCCAACATCACGAGTGTTCCGCTCCACTTGTCTTTCAGTTCCGTCAGCAGCTTTGCAGTACCGAGAAAACTCGTCATGTGAATGTCGTGACCGCACGCGTGCATCACGCTGACTTCAACGCCGGCGTCGTTCTTCGTTTTCACCTGGCTCGAATACGGCACGCCCGTTTTCTCTTCAACCGGCAGCGCGTCGAGCTCCGTACGCACCAGCACTGTCGGCCCTGGTCCATTCTTCAAAACGCCGACAACGCCGTAGCCGGTCCACTGCGTGTTCTGAAACTTGCCGATGCGCTCGGTGACCGTGAATCCGAGTTTACGCAGTTCGCCCGCGACAAAAGCAGACGTCTTTTCCTCGCGGTGTGAAAGCTCAGGCGCGGCGTGCAGCGCTTTGTAGGTGGACAACAGCGAAGCGAGATCGCGCTCGATCATCGCGTCGAGCGAGAGTTGTTGAGCGTGGCTGTTGAATGAAAAAGAGAGAAGAAAGGCCAGGGCAAGAGTTAGTTTGCGCATTATCCTCCGAACAGCTTCAAGAGTTCGTTGATACGAGTGAAGTGGTAATCGTCGTGCTCGGCTTCGAAGAATACAAAATCCACGAGGCGCATGGGAATGTTTAAGCGCGGATGGATTGCGCTGCGCGCGAACATTTCCGCGTCGAGGCTTTCGAGGCGGCTTACGACTTGGGCGCGCCGCTCGCGGAATAAGCGGCTGATTTCCGCGGCCGGCACGCTGTTGTAATTGGCTTCGCTGGTCTTTCTGTTGGTGATGTCGGCGGCGTGCAGGATGGGCACGCCTGCGACGTACTGTTCGATTCGCTCGAGCGTCAACGCGTCGAGGTCGTACAGGTGAGCGGCGTTT
>DASUPR010000536.1:0-12912 GCA_036281015.1 Pyrinomonadaceae bacterium | reverse complement strand
GGCGTGCTTTATCTCGGCGTCTTTCCGGGCCGCGTCATCAACGCGTTCCAGACTAAGATCGAGTCTCAGATCATTACTCAAACACAAACACAGAAATAGCGTGACTGTCGAAGCCTGCGCGCAACAGATTCGCGAACGATTGGGTGAAACCTGGCTGCCCCGAATCTATAGCGAGCGGATTCTCAAGCTGCGTACGCGCTCGTATCATTTTGCGATCGAAGGAACCCTAAAACGTGTTCTCATCCAGCACACACTGCTGGGTGTCGAGTTGAAAGTCGGTCGCAAACGTCTCCTGTGCCCGGATTTGGCGACGGCGAGATACCTTTCGGTGTTTGCGAGGCTGGGCGCGAAGGACGTCGCAGTGCCCTACGATATTACGAAGATCTCGCAATTGGCGGACGAATTGGAGTCATCGTGGTATAGAATGTTGTTGCTGGTTGACCAGGAAGCCAAGGCAAAGAGCACCAGTTTCAAGAGTCGCGTGCGTGGCTCGCTAGTTGCTAACATTCGCGCGGAAATTGCCGCGGCGGGCGCGGGTACGAGGATTCCGGAGTTTAAATTAACGACACGTAATCGATAAACATGACCCAGGAACTGCTTGAAATATCCCCCATAACACAACCGGCAGAGGTCTCGGCTTCGCTGCCCTTCCCTTTCAACCAGCAAACGTTCTGTCGCTACGAACCGGTAGAGCAGCGCATCGAAAAGGCGCGCGTGCTGGTGATCGACAACTTGCTGCGCGACGAACGCGATGTTTCTGAAGTGGCGCGCACCGAGTGGGGCGCCGCACTTACACCCGAGCTCAAACGCGAACGATTGATCGCCGGCATGGCGATCGAGAACATTCTCAACAACATCTCGCGTCTCGTGAAGAAACCCGAGACGCACGTCGCGCACGTTTCAGAAGTAGCGGAAGCCGCGGCGGAGTTCGCGCCTGACGCGATCGTGCTCAGCGGCACGCTGCGCGACTTTGATTATTACGTGCAATCGATTCTCGACAGCTTCGGTGGTTTCATTCACGAAACCAAAATACCGGTGCTTGCGATCTGTGGTGGTCATCAACTTGTCGGATTGAGCTTCGGCGCGCGCGTCGTCACACTCGACAAACTCGAACAGCACGAGCAACGTGCCGGGCGGCCGCACGAGTATCAATATCGTTACGTGCGCATCACCGAACCCGACGATCCGATCTTCACGAACATCTCGGTTTGCGACGAGCCACGCGAAGCGAAGGGCTCGCACATCCTGCACGTTTGGCAGAACCACGGGCTGCAACTCGATCGCGTTCCGGAAGGCTTTCAGTTGTTGGCCACGTCGTATCTCTGCCGCAACCAGATGATGGTGAAACGCAGCGGCGGCCAACTGATCTACACGGTCCAGTTTCATCTCGAAAAGTCGTTTGAAGACTGGAACAAGAGCCGCACGCGTTGGGAGCATCCGAACGAGTCGCGCGACGGCCGCATCCTGTTCGAGAATTTCCTGATCCTCGCGACGAGCTAAACGTCTTGCCTTCAGAATTACTCCGGCCACTGACGCAGAAGACGCTTGCGTTAGCGGCGCGCGAGCTTGCCGCTCGCGATCGACTGCTCGCAAACATTCACGCAACGTACGGCGATCCGCCGATGTGGCAACGCGCCGCCGGGTTTCGTACGCTGGTCCATATCATCCTCGAACAACAGGTATCGCTTAGTTCCGCAAAGTCGATGTTGCTGCGGCTGGAAAGCGCTATCCAGCCGTTTACGCCGGAACGTTTTGTTGAGTTGGGCGAGATGCACTTGCGGCAGCTTGGTGTGACGCGGCAAAAATCGAGTTACTTGCTGCACTTGTCGGAGTCGCTGGTTAACAGACAGTTGCGTTTGAAGAGTCTTTCAAGGCTGAGCGACGGCCAGGTGCTGGAGAAGTTAACAGGAATTAAAGGGATTGGGTTGTGGAGCGCGAATATCTATTTGCTGATGGCGATGCGACGCGCCGATATTTGGCCCGCCGGAGATCTCGCTTTAGCTGTGGCTCTGCAGGAACTGAAACGCCTTCCTGCTCGTCCGTCGCCTGAGGAGTTGGAAGTTATCGCGGAAGCGTGGCGTCCGCTCCGCGCTGTCGCCGCGCGCATGCTCTGGCAGTATTACCTCGGCAGAAGACAAGCAAAAGTTTGAACTCAAAACTACTTGGCGATCGTCGAAGCAGTCGTCGTAGTCGGTATCGGCCCGTCCATCGGTTTACTCTCGGGAACGTTCTCCATCGTCAACTTGATCAAGTCGTCCACAACCGCTTTCAAATCATTCGTCTCGCGATAAACCTGGAGCTGGCGGTCGGCTGACGTTCCGCGCTCGAGAATCGTGTGGACGTGTTCGATCTCTTTTCGCGAATCGAGTTCATCGACTACGTCGTCGACAAACTCGAGTAACTCCAGCACCAGATCGCGAACCGGCACTTCCGTCTCCTTGCCGAAGTCGATCATCTTGCCGTCCAGGCCGTAACGCACCGCGCGCCACTTATTCTCCTGGACCAACATGCGGCGATAGAGCCGGAAGCCGAGATTCTTATCGATCAGTTTGTTGAGCTTCGCGACGATGGCCTGGAACAATGCCGCGATCGCGATCGTGTCGTCGACGCGCGTCGGGATGTCGCAGATACGAAACTCCAGCGTGGGGAAGTACGGATGCGGCCGGATGTCCCACCAGATCTTCTTGCCGTCGTTGATGCAGCCGGTCTTCACGAGCAGGTTCACATAACGTTGAAAACCGCTGTACGAGTCGAAGTGATCGGGAATGTCCGTTCGCGGAAACTGTTTGAAAACTTCGGTGCGATAAGATTTGAGACCCGTGTTGTGGCCCATCCAGAACGGCGACGACGTCGAGAGCGCAAGCACGTGCGGCAGGAAGTAACGCGCCGCGTTCATGATGTGGATCGCGCGTTCGCGATCGGCCATGCCGACGTGAACGTGAAGACCAAAGATCAAAAGCGAGCGGGCAACGGTTTGCAGTTCCTGGATCAGCAGTTCGTAACGCTCGTCGTCGAAAATCTTCTGGTCCTGCCAACGCGAAATCGGATGCGTGGACGCGGCGACGATCACGAGCCCGTTCTTTTTCGCGAGTCCGGCGATGATGCTGCGCAGGCGCGTGATGTCCGCGCGGGCCTCCTGAATGTTGCGACAAATACCGGTCCCAACCTCAACCATCGATTGGATCATTTCCGGTTTGATCTGCTCTCCGAGCAGCATCTTGCCTTCTTCGAGGATCTCGGCGACGTGCGAGCGCAGTTCCCGCGTTTGCGGATCGACGATCTGAAATTCCTCTTCGATACCCAGCGTAAATTGATCGAACATAGGGGACCTCGTAACTTAGCGGTTCAAGTGTTTGGCGATCGTGCGCCAGTCCGGCTTTATCTTGCCCAGCATTTCGTGACGAAAATGTCTCAGCGCGCTTCCCGGCGAGTGAACCGGACTATAAAGATCGAAATGCACGTACCAGCGGCGCGGTTCGCCTTCCTGAAAAAGAAAATGCAGGATTGCCGTGCCGCGATCCTTCTCGTAGAAGCCGCCGTGCGTGTCGTTGTGGTTCGCGAAGCGGCGCGTAAAGTCGCGGCGGCGCGACAGAGTCGATTCAATCCTCGGCCACGCTTCAAACTCCAGCCCGACTCCGCCTTCGCCGTAAACGTTTGTCACGCGCTTCACCAGGCTCCACAAATCCTTCGCGTATAAGCGATCGAGTAACAACAGCAGGGCCTGCTTCTTGTCGAGCGGCCAGGAATCAAACGCCTCCGCATCGCTCGGAGCGTTCCAAAGTCCTGCCAACTTTCCGGCCAACAACTCACGCGTCGCAACCGGCAGCGATTCCCACGTCAGCACTGCGTCCGCATCACGCACTTTTCGAAACTTCACGTTCGAGCACCGCTCGGCCTTCGTCTGTCACGTCGCGAAAGCGCAAGCCGATGCCGCGTCCGGGCTCGCTGTAAATCACTTCCGCGCGGCAAACGACTTCAGTGTCCGGACGGAACGGTATTCTCACCAGCAGCATCGCGCCCTGCGGAATCACCACCTGCGTGTTCAGGTACAGTCCACCGGGACTGATATCCTTCGTGCTCGCCACGCCGGTGACGTCCTGGCCGTCGAAAAACACGTCAACAATTAAGCGGGTACGGTCGTAAGTCCTGCGCTCTTCCTGCGTTTCGAACCCCTCTTCGAGATCGTCGGCCACGGAATGCTCCTTCTCAGGAAATCCACGAGCGTTTGGCTTGAATTGTACCCTTTTTCCTCATTTTTGGCTGACGATGTAGGTCGGCACCATGCCGCCACCGGAGCTCACGTTGGCGAGCTCGGTGTAGGACAGGCGAGTGAACGCCGAGCCCACTTTGCCATTAAACAGGAGTGGGTCGAGATCTACCAGTTGTTCGGCAAACTCGACGCGGCCGTCTTGAGTCAACGCCGGAAAAGTCTCGCGAGCGGTAGGCACGCGTTCCTGAACTAAGTAATCGCCGTTTGCGAGCGCTTGTTCGATAGCGGCGTCCCACTCGGACTGGTCGACGTTCCAGCCGATGGTGATGCCGTGCCCGCCGTAGTCGTCGTTGGGTTTGAGAACGAGGCGATGGCTGTTCTCGCGTATGAAGTCCAGCAGATCGATCTGTTCGTAGCGGCAGTCGGCTCGCTCGTCTCTGACGATACGTGTCCACGGCACGTGCGCCATAATCGCTGCGAGTTCGGCTTCGTTGAAGAGCGAGGCGTAAAGACCGTTCGTCAGTACTGCGAAGAGGGCTTTCTTATGGATCAGCTTCGAACGGAAACTGTTGACCATGCAGATCGCGCGCGCGCGGTACGCGTTCAGCAGCGCGGGATAATCCTGCATGACGGGCAGGTATTCGTTGACGAGGAGTCGCTTGTAGATGATGTCGATCTGTTGGCCGTTTACCGAAAGACGGTTATTGCTGAATTCCAACTCCTGCGGCGTACAGATCACTGAAGGATAGCCGGCGCCCTGGAAGAAATCTCTGAACAGTTCAAACTCGCTGACCGTCGGCACGCCCGGCAGATCGACGATGGCGATCGTGGGCGGTTGCTCCGGTTTGCGTCCCAGAAACTCTTCGTACGAACCGAGCAGAACGTCGAGCATGAATTGTTTGCCGTAGAGCGGCCGCACGTTGTAGTGCTTGGCAAACTCCTTCATCACCGGCAGCGACGAGAAGATGTCGTAAGCCGCGTCCGCGTACGCGATGCCCGCGGGGCTCTCGCCGTTGAGCTCGACAAAACTGTAACGATCGGCGGTAAGAAATGAGTCGAGCCGCGCTGTTGGCGAAACGGCTTTGTAACCCGGATCGATCGCGACGAGTTCGCGTTCGACGTCGGTTAACCCGAGATCCGCGACGATCTGGTCGTTGTTAACGGCGGCGTCTTTCACTTTCTGAATGGCCGACCAGACGGTCTCGCAGATCTGAATGATGCGAGCGAAGTCTGTTTCGGTGACGAAGTGTGGACGCAGATAAGGTGAAAGCCGCCGGCCACCGAAGATGAGCTTCGCGCGTTCCAGCCCCTGGTCGAGCGTGGCGCGTGAACTTTCAGCTAAATCGTGGTCGGCGAGCAGGTCGTGATAGCGCGCGACAGCCTCTGGGAACATAGAGGCGCTAAGCGTATCACAAGGTGTAACACATGGCTCAATTTTTGGCCGCTGGCTGAAGAGTGACCGTGAGCTTTTCTTTAGCCCGCATGACCTCCAACGTCATTGGCGGTTTTAACTGTGTCGTGCGATTGAAGGACGAAATAGGTTTGCCGTCGATTAAGTGAATCACGTCGCCCGCGCGCAGTCCGGCTTCAGCAGCAGGTGTGGAGGGTTCGACGTAGACAACGAGCAGTCCCGCTGAGGTTCCGAGTTGATTAGCCACCGCAGGCCGCAGAGTGATCGTTTCGGCGCCTTGTTCGAGTAGCGAGAGGCCTTTGCTCAACGGAAAACGACTGCGGAAACCATAACCGGCAGCGGGATCGAGAATGCCGCTCAACTTAACGTTCAGCGCCTCTTCCGCTTGCTGGGACGGACGCGCGACTGTGAAGCGCACCGAAGTAGCGGCGCCCGCCTGGTCCAACCACCACGTGAAGTCGTCGGCGTTCTGAATTTCCTTGTCGTTGACCTTGAGAATCACGTCGCCGGCGCGCAGTAAAGCCTGGGCCGCGGGACTGTTTGGGACGATCGAGGTCAGCATTATGCCGCGATGTTGTCCGACTAAATCAGCGGCCCGGTCCGCTGCCCAACCATGATTGAGAAACTGATTCAGTTGAAGTGCTACGACTGCTTCGCCTCTGACGCCGAGCCACGCGCGCGGCACACTCGACCGGCTCTTGAGCACACGTTGCGCGGCACGGCGAATGGACGCCGTCGGGAGCACGGTCGCTTCGTTTCCCAGCAACCCATCGACGATCCCGACAGTCTCACCGGCTTCGTTGAGTGCTACACCACCGATGTTCGCGTGTGACAGCCGCGGAGCGCTCACTCGCAACCGCGCGACTTCCCCCGTTGGTGCAGGCAGCACGCTGTGGATTTGACCCGCAATGGATCCGATACGCACGTAAAGATTGTTGTTGTCCAACAGCGACGACTTGTTTGTCGCGGGCTCTGGTCCAAAGAGCACCACGTTCTCGCCAACTGCAACCGGCTCTTTTTGAACGGCGCCTGGCGAAAGCGAATTCTTTTGGTCCAACCGCAGGATGGAAAGACCCGTAGTGGCGTCGAACCCGACGTACTTTGCCGGCAGTTGTCTGCCGTCTGGTCCAAACACCGAAACGTCGGGAGGATCGGAAACGCGGAACTTGAAATCCGGTATTTGAGACTCTCCAAATGAGTTCGAAAAACCCGGCGGCGCAAACTCGAGATTAGCTTCAGGCAGCCACGCTGCGATGGTTTCGCCGTCGTCCATTGCGAGTCCGGCGATGACGTTGGCGTGCACGTCGTCCGTCAGGTTGAAGCCCGATTCGAGATTGGTGACAGCCTGCACCTGCTGTTGCGATCGCAACAGCATGCGAAACATCTTCAGACCATTCAAACGATGCACGATAGTCACGACCTGTGGCGCCGGGCGTTTTTGAGTGACGTGCACCTGCGGCGCCGGCTTCTTCGGCGAAGGCGCCGGTGTTTGGGCCATCGCCGTCGAGCTGGACAATGCCAGTGCCAGGATCGCCGCCGTTTGTTTGAACATTCTGAAGTACATCTTACTCAAATCTGTTTACCACTCACCTTTGGAATTAAATTGATTTGCAGTCGTCGTCAGCACGCGTTGCGAACCGAAGCTCACCGTCGGGAATGAAATCGTTCGCGCGTTGCCGCGGCCATCGTCGAGTGAAACTTTGACTGACTGCAACGATGCTTCGATCGGAAAGACGGTTGCGTTGTCGACGGCTGGAGGTGTGTTGCTGATGACAGTTGCGCGTTCGCTGCTGAAGTCGACTGTGCTCACGGTTCGCTTTGGTGTGTTTGCCGGCCGTGAAGGCTTAGGTTTTCGTGGCGGCGTCGCTGTCCGATTATCAGCAACTGCGGGGTTCATCAAACTGTCATTTATCCAGTGGACCTGGCGATTGGGATCTTCGCCCGCGCCTGCTTCGGGAGCCGTAACCTGCGGCGGTTGTGCAACCGCAACTGCCGGCGTGGGATCATCCACACGCTGCCAAACCATCACCGCGCCAACGCCAAACACAACCAGCACCGCCGCGGTCGCGAGACCTTTCACTGTAATAGTCCAGAACCGAAAGCTCGGCGCCTCCGCGTCAGCCACCAACCGGGCGCGTAACCGAAAATCAAAATCCGCCGGCGCGTTTACCGTTCCGAGACTGCCGACGATCTGCCGCAGCTTCGTCTGCTGCCGCTGAAACTCACGACACTCAAAGCACGTTCGCAAGTGCTCGCCGGTAGCCGCGCTGAAGTTGTCGTTCAGCATCAGCTCTTCGAGCTCCCGCCGAACAGGTTCACATCGTTTATCTTTCATAATTACCTCATCTACAAATAAGCCCGCATCTTTTCGCGCAGGAATCCTCGCGCACGGCTGATTCTCGACTTTACTGTGCCTTCGCTCGTTTCCAGAATCGCTGCGATTTCGTCGTAACTGCGGCCGTCGACGTCACGCAAGATCAGTGGCGCGCGATATTTCTCGGGCAGCGTGCCGATTGCTCGTTGCACTGCGTCGCGGCGTTCCTGATCGACGAGTTCCGAATCCTGCAACGGCCGGCCGTCCGGCGGATTCAGTTCCTTTGGCTCGCCGCCGTCGGTCGATTGAAAGAACCCGGTCAGCGAAACGAGCTTGCGCCGTTTGCGCTTGCGCAGCTCGCTGATCGCCAGGTTCGTCGCGATGCGATAGATGTAAGTCGAAAATGCATAACTTCGTTGATAACGATCCCTTGCGCGATAGACCCTTACAAAGGTTTCCTGAGCCAGATCGACGGCGCCGTCGTAGTCGCTTGTCATGCGATAGATGTAACTCGTGATCTGGTTCCGGTAACGGCTGACTAACTCAGCGAAGGCGTCCTGGTCTCCGCTTCGGGTGGCTTCCAGCAAGGCATGATCGGAGGTCGTGTCCTCCAACGTCTCTTGCGGCAAGCTCGGCGCGAAAGCCAGCTCATCGATGGTAGTCAACGTGTTCATCAGGCAGGCAGGCTCGAAAACAATATGGCTGACGGAGTTGTGATTATAGCTATACCGAGCGCCAACCGACAGGTATACACGCCCCGATCCGGCCGCGGTTCCGAAAGAACTCCGCTTGAAATATTAGAAATTGACACGCTCCGAGTAATGTGTAAGATAGCGCCCCCGACTCAAAGATGGATTACTCATCCGGAGTTTTGAACCGACTCTGGTTGCGGTAGCTCCGCGTTTCCAAACCCTTCAAGAAGAATATCAGGACCTCGCAAAGCGGTGGGAGTGCTCGCTTTGCATTGCGCCTGTGTTTCCAGCACCAGTCTCTGTGCACCTCGCACGCAGCAGATAACTTTCACCACCTGCACTCGAGTCTGATCGCGAAGAGTTTTCGACGTCTGTCACCCGGCTCCGGGCGGCGTTTCTCTTCGCGGCCTGCAAACCCCTTGTCTCAAAAAGGAGATTCTATGAGCTTGATTAAAGGTCTACAACGAAGACCATTGCTTGCAATCACCGCAGTCCTCGCTTGCATTGCTCTGGGAGTAGCAATCTGGCAAGCGCCCGAACTGCCGGCTAAGGCCTCCTCGTCTGAGGAACGGCAGAACCTACAAAAACAATTGCGTAAAGGCGTGGGCAGCGAAGTTCGCTTCGCGACCAAGTCCGAAGAGGTAGACGAGGCGGTTGCGTCGGCAGCCGATTTCATCTACTGGCGCTCCGGTCTGAAGCTGTCCAGCGAGACGAGAAAGAAACTCGCGAAGGCCGAGCGCGACGTGCTGAACGGCAAGTCGGCACACATTACCGCCACCGAGCTGATCGACGACATGACCACCTCAGCCGTCGAGCGCCTGGCAAGTTTGACTGACGAAGAAATTCAGGCAGTGACCGAAGCGTCGTCTAACGATAAAGGACAAATCCTTTCGCGAGCTGACGCGAGGTTGGGCGTTTTGACGAAGAAAGACTTAATCCAACAGGCCCAAGCCGGCCGTGAATGGAGCAAACGCGGTGATACCGGGCTGCAACTCGGGCTGCGTTCCGTGATCGAGGAAGAAGTCAACAATCGCGTCAACACGCTGAGCATGATGCTCCCAGAGCAGTTCGGCAACGCAAACTCGCAGGGCTTAACACCGACGCAGGCATTCGTCATCGCTTACTCGGTGGCGGCCGACGATCCGCTGACCAATTCGCGCTCTGATATCGCCGAGATGTTGAAGCAGCAGCGAATGGAAGAACGTCAGACGCGGGAGCAGTGGAAGGCAGAAAAATCTGCCGCCCGCCGGCCATACGGGCCACGCGGGTTGCTGCATCCTTCGGCGCCACAACTCTTCTTGAATAAATCCAGCGTCGACAAACTCCTGAACCTCAGCGAAGGGGGTAAAAACTAATGAAAAAGATACTCTCAATCATTTCGTTTTCTCTGCTGCTTGCCTTCTCGGGATGCAACCCCTTCAGCGAGCAATTCTGCACTTTGAGTGGTCCTCCTAACGTGCCTTACCTGATCATCTACCCCTGCGTTGCGGGCAATTGCGGCCCGATCAACGACACGGCATCAGGCACCGTTGGCGCAAATGGAACGTTCAGGGTTCCTCAGCGGGGATTTACCTGTTCTACGTTGCAATCGTTAGCCCGATTCGGCAGCAACCAGGGTCTCGCCCTTTCAGCCAGTCCGGCATCGGTCTTCCTGCCGACTCCTCCCACATCGGGAACAATCACCGGCCAGGGCTTTGACGCTACCTATGCCCTTCCGCGAGTCGACTACTTCGACAGCAATGGTTTTCTCGTGGGGTCGGTTGTGGCGAGTTCCGTGGCTGGTGGCGGAACATCCTTACAGGCAAACATGCCTGACTTGTCCTACGTTTACTCCGGCACCTATCAGATAAAAGTCACCAACAGCACGTACGATGGCTATTACCTGAACATAGTCGGTACGGCCACGATGACTGGATGGGGACGAGACCGGCCTGACACCGATGGCGACGGCTGGTATGACGATGAGGATTGTGCTCCTTACGATCCTTACATGTCTACGGGTTGCGCCGAGACCTGTGGCGGAACAGGTAACGAGCCGCTCACACTCTGCGGCCCGATTTAATTTCCGTAGGCTGACCCTCACGGTGGTCCATCCGAGGCGGAGTGAGCGTTACAGTTCACTTCGCCTCGAATCATTTTAAATGCCGGCTGAATTAAGCTTCGGGGCTTTTGAAGATGGAGTCGCTGACTTTTACACCGTAGGTGATGGTGAGAACGCGCGTTTCCTGGCTTTCACGACCGTTCACGGTCAGGACGATGCGGTATGGGACGAGCGTCTGCTGGACAACTCGATAGTCCAAAAACTTGCGCGTGTACTTCACCGGAGTTCCGCCCGGAGGGCCTTCCTCGTAGTCCAACCAAAGCACACGCAGCGAACGGGCGCTGATAAAATAACGCGTCTTGCGCTGCTCCTTGTCCGTCAGATCGACCACGTACAGATCCAAACCCTTTTGCTGGTCTCTGCCGACGAGCGAAATCGTCGAGCCGCATTCTTTATAACGCAGCAGCGAATCGATGCTGTGGCGATGTTGCGATAGAAAATCGGCGGTCGCGTCCTGGCGCGGCGTGAAGGCGGCGCCGTTGATGATGCCCCAGAGTTTGCCGTCGTCGAAAATCAGCGAATATTCCATCGTCGGCAGCTTCTGATCGAGACGGATCTTGTCTTTGTTGAGGGTTTCTCCCCTGACAAAACGGCGCTCGTAGTTGGTTTCTTCAGGATTTCCTTCGGTGTTGTAGCGCGTAATCCTGCCGCGTTCGATGCCGTTCCGGCGGATGTGCTCGAGGGCCGGGCGCGTGCCGTAGACGAGGATCACGGACTCCACGATCTGCTCAGCCGTGTACTTAACGTCCTGATTTTTCGCGTCGCCGGGTTGAGGCCGAGGCTCCTGCTTCGCCTCTTGTGGCTTGGTTTCCTGGGGCTTAGCCTCCTGCGTTTTCGGGTCTTGCAGGGCTGCCGCCGCCGGGTTAATCCCGACCAGGGGCATTACGACTAAGAGCGTGGACAGAACTATGAGGGGCAAAGGTGCGCGAAACAAACTAGCTGATCTCCTTGGATTCCAGGCAAACAGTAGGGAGAAGCGAATTGTAGCCATGTATTGGGCGGTTTGACAAGCAACAGCGCCGAAGGTATTTTGCTTCGTTTTTGCAGAAAGGATACGCAGCACAAATGAAGCGTGTGGGAGTTTTGGTAGGCCGGGAGAAAACCTTTCCCGAGGCAATCATCAACCGCGTTAATGAGAAGGGCGGCGGCGACGTCGTCGCAGAGTACATCAAGCTCGACGGCGTTCGTTACGACGCGCCGCCGCAGTACGATCTCGTCATCGACCGCATTTCGCACGAGGTGCCGTTTTATCGAGCCACGTTGAAGCGGATGGCGCTCGAGGGCACGAAAATAATCAACAATCCGTTCTGGTGGTCGGCGGACGATAAGTTTTTCAATTATTCGCTGGGCCTGAAACTCGGCGTCGCCATTCCGAAGACCGTCCTGTTGCCGCAGAAGGATTACATCCAAGGCATCGTCAGCGAGAGCCTGCGCAATCTGGCGTTTCCGATGGATTGGCAAGGCATCGTTGATTACGTCGGACTGCCGGCGTTTCTGAAACCGTTCGACGGCGGCGGCTGGAAAAACGTTTCAAAGATCAATTCAGTTGAAGAGCTGTTGACCGAGTACAACAAGAGCGGGACGCTCTGCATGACGCTGCAGGAGTCGATCGATTTCGATCAGTTTGTTCGCTGTTACTGCGTCGGGCAGGAAGAAGTGATGATCATGGCTTACGATCCGCGCAAGCCGTATCTCTCCGGTGAGCAGTACATTCACAATCCGGATTATTTGGAGCCGGCGCTAGCGGATCGCGTGCGCAAGGATGTGCGCACGCTTTGCACGGCGCTTGGTTACGACATCAACACAGTCGAGTTTGCGATCAAAGACGGCGTGCCGTACGCGATCGATTTCATGAATCCGGCGCCGGATGCGGAACTCGCGTCAGTGGGCGAGTTTTATCACAACTGGATCGTGAACGCGGTGACGGATCTGGTGTTCAAGCGATTGGCGGAACCGGCGGAAACGCGGCGTTATCGTTGGGATGCGCTGTTGAATCCAACGCCGCAACAGGCGCCACAGCAAACGCAGCAAGCTTATGCGGTAGCCTCGGCAGCGGAGCAGAAGGCGAGAACGATCACGCCAGCGCCAGTGCCCACTACACCTGCGCCGGTCGCAAAGAAGACGGCGACGAACAAGCGTAAGAAAAGTTAGACAGGGATCTTATACAGATCGCGGTTTGGAGCG
>DASUPR010000535.1:0-5782 GCA_036281015.1 Pyrinomonadaceae bacterium | reverse complement strand
TTTGGCTGGGGCGGGTGGATTCGAACCAACGAATGCCGGTTCCAAAGACCGGTGCCTTACCACTTGGCTACGCCCCAGTACTGATGGCCTGGCAATAGTCGCTACGTGAAAGCGTGTGGCACGCAAAGACTCGCCAGCCTGCTTCACACCTGACATTTCTAAGAGCCTGATTTCGCGCCACTTCGTCGCTAAAAATACCAAACACGCTGGAACCGCTTCCAGCCAACAGCGCGGCGCGCGCACCCGCGTCAAGCAACGCCAATTTCGCACGCCTGATTTCAGGTTCTATCTCAAAGATCACTCCTTCAAAATCATTGTGCAGAGGCCATTGGCTGCTATCGCCGAAAAACGGCTCCGTGAAGGAACTTGAAAGAATAGAGACCGAGTTCGGAGTTGTCAAGGAAGGAGCATTTAGAGATGCGTATGCCGTTGCAGTCGAGATTGATGCGTTTGGAGTGATGATGATCAGATACTGACGAGGAACATCGGAAACTTCTTCGATCGTTGTTCCGGTGCCCGTCGCGGCAGCGGTGCCACCGGCAAAAAAGAACGGCACATCGGCTCCCAATTGGCTTCCTTTCTGCATTAAATCGGAGGCCGACAGGCCGATTCGCCAAAGGCGGTTCAACGCTAAGAGCGTGATCGCTGCGTTCGAGGATCCGCCACCGAGACCGCCTTTAGCAGGGATTTTTTTGGAAAGTTTGATGGTGGCGCCGTGTTGAGTTGATAAAGCGCGGGCGGCGCGCACGACTAAATTAGAGTTGTCTGTTGGGATCGCCGGGTCATTACAGGTCAAAAAGATCTCGTTGTCTTCCCTCACCTCAAAGATCAACTCGTCACACAGAGACACACTCTGCAGCACAGTCGCAACCTCGTGATAACCATCAGGTCGACGCCCGGCAACGCGCAGAGTCCAGTTGATCTTGGCGAAGGACGGAAGCTTCAGCAATTATCGCGTAATAAAAGTCTGGGTCAGGAATACCGAACCGTCAGGGGCGACATACGTGCCGATCGCCATCGCGCGAAACTCCTTCGACAAAATGTTAGCGCGATGCTTGGCCGAGGCCATCCACCTCTCAACCGCAAAGGCCCCGGGATCTTCGTAGCCCTGATTATACGCGATGTTTTCAGCGAGCACTGTAAAGGTAAGTATGCCCGCCGCGCGTGCCCGGTCGCGCAAACGCAGGCCATCAGGTGTGACGTGAGAAAAGTAGTTCAGTCGCGACATGCTTTCCGAGTGACTGCGCGCCATGCGACAGACGTCAGCGTCCCATTCAAGCGGCGTGAGTCCATTCCGTGTGCGCACCAGGTTCGTCTGCTCGAATGCACGCCGTTCGATATCGCCGGCTTCGGCGAGACTCGGCGAAGCACTCGTAGTCACGGCCGGAGTAGTCGCGGGCGTGAATCCCGTGACTAATCGTGCGACGGGTCGCGCGTCCGCTTTGGCCTCCTGTCCGAGCACCGCCGGACAACAGAGGACGACCGCCGCAAGCGCGAGCAGAGTTGTGCGAATCCAGAAAGTCATAGCTGACCCGAAGGCCAGAGTAACAAACCAGCCAAACTCAGTTCAACATGTTTTTCCGATCTGGATTATTCGGTGACGGGTTCGGTACGCGGATCGGTGAAGTAATCAACAGTTTTCCGCCACGAGGATTTCGTCGGATACGAGTAGATCAGCACCACGACCGCGATGGCGCACGACCAGTAGGTGTAAAGCTCATTCCCCTGAATCACCGTCACGGCAAAGCCGATCAAGGCGATCGCCACGGCAAACAGGGCGAGCTGAAGTGTCGTCTTTTCGAGGGTTTTGATCAGACCGGTCACGCCGGCAAGACCGGCGATGTCCTGGAGCCGCATCGCGGAAAAGCGGTTTCGGCGCCAGTAGATCGCGCCGAGACCGAGAAACAAAACGACGATTCGGGTGGCCCAGTCAAGCGGAAGGTTTGCCGGCTTCTCTTCCAGATACGGGCGGGACACAAAGGCCATGATCGACAACAGGATCGTGGCAATCAACAACCCCAACACAGTCGTCGCTGCTGCTTTATGCCTGCGGGCCAATTCCGCCTGGGCTTCTGGGGAAGTAGGGTCCAAAGCTGATTAGCCTTCGTTGCTAATAATCTCGTCCGTTATGGTTTGATCGCCGTCGGAGCTGGAGTCGGAGTGCTCGCCGCGGGCGCCGCTCCACTCGTCGTGGTACGAGTTTTGGAATCAGCAGCCGGCGCCGCCGTGGTTCTCGGCGAACGATTCGTCGGCGCTTCCGGCGTTGTGCGTTCCGGCAACGTGCCGTTGTACTTCAACGCTTCGTCGATCAAGTCCGCGCCCTCTTTACCGTCTTTACTGATCAAAATGCCGTCTTTGTTGACAGTAATGTCGGCCCGGCCGGAAACCTGCTGCATCAGGTTGCCCATGAAACTCTGCTGCTTGCGCTGCGAACACGGGTTCTGAACCGACTTCTCGGGGACCGGCGCGCCGATGATACCCAACTGCTCTTTTGCTTTATCGAGAAACTCGCTCTGCGGGTACTCCTGCACGAGCTTCTGGTAGTAACGCGCAGCTTCGTCCGGCTCTTCTTCGGCCTGGTAAGTCGTGGCCAAACGATAGAAAACTTCGTCGTTGAACGAGAAGCACGGATACTTATCAACGATCTCTTTCAGACGCGACTGCGAGCCTTTCAAACCACCCTTTCCGGTCGAATACTTCACGTCGTAATAGAACCGCGCGATCTGCAAATTGTGCATCGCGAGGTTTTCCTGCACCTGCGCCAATCTTGCTTCCACCGTCGGACGCAGCGGGCTCTGCGGATACTGCTGCAACAGAACCTTCAGCCGCTGTTCCGCTTTGCGCGCGTGCGAGATGTCACGATCGGAAAGACCCATCTGGCGCATCTCTGCTTCCGCAACTTTAAGACTCGCGTCGTCAGCCAGCGGATCGGTCGGGAAGAACGTGAGCCAGTCCTGGTAAGCCTGCGCCGCTTGAATCAACGCGCTGGTAGTTCCTTCAAGGAAGAACGAATCCGCGATGGCGAGTTTTGCCAGCGGCAGGAACGGCGAATCCGGATAGGTATTGATGATCGTCGCAAACAACAAACGGCCAGTGTCGTGATGGCCTTTGCGAACTTCCTTCGCGGCTTCTTCAAACAGCACGCGATCGCGGCCGGCAACGGCGGCCCCCGTCAGGTCGGCGTACTTGTCTTCACCACCGCCGAACAGTCCAAACAACTTGCCTTTCTTTTTCTTCTTCTTGTCGGACGAAGCGGTGGCGCCGCTTCCGGTTCGGGCGCTGGCGGTCTGTTGCAGACCCTGGTCAACACGAGTGTTCAACTCGGCAACCGAAGTCTCAAGACGGTCGACGTCAGCGGGATCAAACTTCTCGGCTTTATCGTTCTTGGTGCGGATGTCGTTGACTTCGGAAGTCAGCGAGGAAACTTCCTTCTCGAGACCTTTCAGCCGGACGACGGGGTCATCGGCGTTGGCTTTGTTGTCCTTGTTTTCCGGCATCGCGGCCAGGGCGCTGCTCAACGAGCGGCGCATCGAGTCGAGTTTCGAGCTCATCACGTCCAGGCGCTGAGTGGTTGAAAGCTCAGTCTGGCCGCCGGTTTTTTGGCCTAAAACAGATTGGGGGCCAAAAACTGCGGCGCAGAAAAGCGCCAGGATAAGCAAGCGAGACTTCATAAAATCGACCTCCAGCAACAAAAACTGTTTTTCTTGCGAGAAAAGAGAACGTTCCGCTATCGGATTCAATTTACTCGCGTTCGGTTTGCCACCAACCATTGCCAATTTTCGATTTTCGACTTCCGATTGCGACACTTTTAGAGTCTTCAATCGACAATTGGCAATCAAAAATCGACAATGTTCATACCCATTGCACCGTGGCTTCGCGCAATTCCTTAACTGCAGCTTCTGCGTCGGGTTTTCCAAAAATGGCCGAACCGGCCACGATGATCTCCGCCCCAGCGGCGACTACCCTTTCGATGTTCGACCGATCGATACCGCCGTCGATCTCAATGCGAACATTCAACTGCCGGTCGACAATCATCTGGCGTAAGCGTTTCACCTTGTCGAGGGCCTGCGGAATGAACGGCTGGCCGCCAAAGCCGGGATTGACCGACATCACCAGCACATAATCGACGAACTGTAACGCTTCTTCAACCGCGCCGACGGGCGTGGCAGGATTCAACACGACACCCGGCTGCGCGCCCGCGGCCCTAATCGCGGTCAGCGTGCGATGCAGGTGCACATCCGCTTCGACGTGTACCGAGACCATCTGCGCACCCGCTTCGACAAACTGCACGGCGTAAGTCCCCGGGTCCGTGATCATCAGGTGCGTATCGAGAGGCAAGCGGGTGAATTTCGCGAGTGACTTCACCACCGGCAAACCGATGGTGATGTTCGGCACGAAGTGTCCATCCATGACGTCGACGTGCAGGACGGCTGCGCCGCCGCGTTCAACGGCCTGGATTTGGTCGCCCAGACACGAGAAGTCAGCGGACAGAATGGATGGAGCTATATCGATATTTCTATGGTTGAGCATTCACTCGCCTCGGCACTGCTGAATAACTTTTAGGGCGCCGGTCTGGTCCTGGTCGGGTTGGGAACCGGTGTCGGCCGAGGAGTCACCGGTCGTCTGTTGTCATTACCACTGCCGGGTCGCAAATTCGAGTTTCCGGTGTTTGCGCGATTTACGTTTGCGCGCGGTACGTTAGCGTTGACGGTGTTCGCGTTCGACGGGCGCGCGTTCGCGTTTCCGTTAGCCGGACGATTGGCGTTCGCGTTCTTGTTGCCGTTCGTATTGCCGTTGGCGTTCTCGTTCGTGTTTTTGGGTTTTGGCCGCTTGGGTTTGTTGTCGTTACTGCTCGAGTTTGTGTTGCGATTCTCGTTTGTGTTCTCTTCGGGTGTGACTGTCTCCGGCGACTCGCCTTCCTTTGTCGGGCGGCTGACATCCATCGCGACCGTCTGTCCGGTCTTCACGACTTCACCCGCGCGCGGCAACTGAAACACGACTGTGTCGGGTTGCGTCTGGTTACTGGGCCGCGTGGCGCGCACGCGAAACTTGAGATCAGCCTCCGCGAGTATCTTCTCTGCCTCGTATCGATCTTTGCCGACGACGTCCGGCACCTTCACTTCCGGACTACGCAAAGAGAGATAGACCGTCGTCGCGACTCCGAAGAGAAAAACGACCGCTATCGCGATAACGATGGCGATACTTCGGAATATTGATGAAGCTCTGGCGACTAAACTCAAGCCTCGAAGTCTAGCACCCGCTATTGTTGGGTCGCAAGCCGTAAACTGGCGAGAAAAAAGCCGTCGGTGCCTTCGCGGTGCGGCCAGGTGCGAATTGTTTTTATCTGCTGAAAATGCGTGTGCGTTTCGAGAAACGCTTCGATCACATCCTCGTTTTCGTCGCGTTCGACGGAACAGGTGGAATACACGAGCTGGCCGCCGGGTTTCAGGACGCGCGCGGCTTGTTGTAAGAACAGTTTTTGTTGAGCGGCGAGCTCGGCGATGTCGGCTTCGGACATGCGCCAGCGTATTTCGGGGTTGCGGCGGAGTGTTCCGGTGCCCGAGCACGGGGCGTCGATGAGGATGCGATCGAAGAGGCTGTTTTCGAATGGTAACGATTGCGCCGCGTCGAGTACCAGGAATTTTATTGAGTTGAGATTATGCAGCGCGCTTGTTTTTATGACAGTGTCCAACCTTCTCCCCGAAATATCAGACGCGATGATTACTGCGTTGTCTTCAACACGCTTAGCCATAAGCGTCGTCTTTCCTCCCGGCGCGGCGCA